>DATLZJ010000579.1:0-6965 GCA_035574055.1 Caldilineaceae bacterium | reverse complement strand
CACAGGGCCAATGACCGGAATCTCGACCAGCCCCGGGATCGGCATCGCCTCGAACTTGCCCTGGGCCACCGCGTCCCGATCAAAGAGATAGGCGGTGAAGCCCGCCGCCAGAATGATGATCACCGTGCCGGAGATGATCTGGTCCATGCGGAAGCGGATCGAGAGGGTGGCATGGAGCAGCCCCATCAGCCCACCGACCAGCAGGGCAACGGCCACGCCAAAGAGCAGGCTGGCGAGCAGCGGCCAATGGTTGGTGGCGACCTTGGCGACAAAGGCGGCGAAGGCGCCCGCCAGCATCATGCCCTCGATGCCGATATTGATGATACCGGTGCGCTCGCAAAGGATGCCGCTGAGCGCGCCCAGAACCAGCGGCACCGCCGCGCGCAGGGTAAAATTGAGCGCGCTGATCCCAAAAAGCACCCGCAGCCAGGTGATGCGCCGCAAGTCGGTGGTGTTGACCAGGATCGCCATCACCACCAGCGCCACCGCTATCGCCATCACGGCCAGCGCGCTACGTTGCCAGAAGCCTTGTCTCATCTTAGCTGCTCCAGCTTGTGCTCAACGTCGTCTGCTGCACCTCATCCCGCGGCCGGCGGATGTGGAAGAGCAAGCGGATGATCTCGGGCGCGGCCACAAAGACGAGAATCAACGCCTGGATCACCTGGATGATGTCGGCGGCGACGCCTGACTCGAATTGCATACGCGCCGCGCCTGCGCCGAGCGCGCCCAGCATAAAGGCGGCCAGCACCACGCCCAAGGGGTGGGTCTGGCCGAGCAGGGCCACGGTGATGCCCTCAAAGCCGACCGCGCCGCTGAACTCGGGTGCGAATTTGTGGTTGAGGCCCAAGGTCTGAATGGCGCCGGCCAGCCCAGCCAGCCCACCGGCGATCATCATCGCCAGCACAATCGTGCGCGGCACATAGATACCGGCATAGCGGGCGGCGCGCGCGTTCTGGCCGACGGTGCGAAGCTCGAACCCCAACACAGTCTTAAAAATCAGCCACCAGAGCAAGAGCGCCGCCAACAGGGCCAACACAACTCCCCAATGGACGCGATAGGGCGGGCCTACAATCCAGGGGATGCGGGCGCTCATCAGGACATCGGCGGTCTCGGAGATGGCGCCGGCGGTGGGGTCCCAAAGCGGGCCAGGCTGCTGGCCTTGGGTGCCGCCCGCGTAGACCGTCCAGCCGGCAAAGAGCGAGGCGACATAGTTGAGCATGATGGTGACGATCACCTCATGCGCGCCGGTGTAGACCTTGAGCAGGCCAGGGATGGCGCCCCAGAGCATGCCGCCGGCGATCCCCGCCAGCAGCGCCAGCGGCAAGTGGATGGCCGCCGGCAGCCCTTCAAAGTTGACGCCCACGGCCACCGAGGCAATGGTTCCCATCAGAAACTGGCCGGAGGCGCCGATGTTGAAAAGGCCGGCCTTGAAGGCCGCGGCGACCGACAGCCCCGTCAGGATCAACGGCGTCATCTCGCGCAGCGTCGTCGCCCAGGCGCGCCCGCTGCCAAAGGCGCCGGCAATCAACCCGCTGTAGGCAGTGATGGGGTCATCGCCAAAGATCAACATCACCAGCCCGCCGATGAGCAGGGCGGTCAATAGGGCGAGGACCGGAATCAACAAGGCGCGGCCGATGCGGCCGGGCGACAGGGTGAGCATAGGCAGCCCCTTTTGCTAACGGAACGGGAGGGCCGCACAGCGCAAACCCTCCCGTTCCAGTCTAGGGCAGAATCACGTCACGATATTCTAGACGATATTCTAGACGATATTCTAGACAAGGGTCTAGACAATACTCTGGGGGCCGGAACACTACTGGCCGTAGCCGGTGGTGATCGAGCCGTCCTTCAAGCCGGCGTCAATCTCCGCCAGGCTGTCCTTCACTTCCTGGGGGATCTCGTCCTCGAAATCGTGGAAGGGGGCCAGCCCGGCCTCACCGTAATAGTTGCCGGTGACCCACTCGCCGCGAGACGCGCCGACAATCAACTCTTCGACCGCCGGGGTGATCAGCTTCATGGCGCTGGAGACCAGGCAGGGATGGGCCGCCGGCAGCGTCTCCCACTGGTCGGTGTCCACACCGATACAGTAGATCCCCTCATGGGTGGCTGCCTCTTGCAACGCGCCATTGCCCGTCATGCCGCCCGCGCCAAAGATCACGTCGGCTCCCTGGTCAATGGCCTGCCGGGCTGTGGCCGCGCCCCACTCCGGATCGGTAAAAGCCTGGGACAGCTCGCCGGGATGATAGGTGGAGATGATGTTGATGTCGGGGTTGATGTAGCGGGCGCCCGCCTCATAGCCTTCCTTGAAGGCCACCACCGGCGGGACCAGATCGGTGCCCAGCACGGCGGCGATGGTGCCGCTCTTGGTCAGGTAAGCCGCCAGTGCGCCGGCCAGAAAACCCGACTGGTCTTCATGGAAGACCAGCCCGACCACGTTGGGCAGCTCCTCTGCCTGGAATTGGTCCACGCCGATGAAGTAGATATCCGGGTTTTCCTGGGCCGCCGCGATCGTCGCCTCGCCCAGGGCAAACCCGACGGTGACGATCACGTTGAAGCCGGCATCAATGAACTGCTGGATGTTGTCGGCGTAGTCGGTGGCTGCCTGGGTCTCGATATAGCGGTAGTCGCCCTCCGCCAGCCCCAGCGTCTCGGCGGCGTTCAGCACACCTTCCCACGCCGACTGATTGAAGCTGCGGTCGTTTACCCGGCCTACGTCGGTGACGAGGCCAACCTTGATCTCGACAGTCCCGCCGGCCGCGGCCTCCTCACCTTCCCCCTCTCCTTCGGCAGCGGGCGTCGCCGCTTCCTCAGCGGTCGCGGCCTGTTCGCCGCCGGCCGCGGGCGCCTGGGGTGCAGCCGGCGCAGTGCAGGCCGCCACCAAGGCCAGTAGTACCAAGAGCGATAGAACTAACCCGGCTCGCTTGGTGCGCATATTGGTATACATCCTCCTTACATCCATTGCTTCGCTCAGTATAGAATGAAAGTGTACAATGGGTCCTACTTACTCGGCCTCAGTCAAAGCGGTAGTCGCTCGAACAACAGCAGACCGAATGGCAGCAGATCGAGCGGCAGCCCACCATCAACGGCTGTGCCTGGGTAGGATACGAGAGGGAGTTCGCTTGGTAGCCAGCACAGAAGACCGTTCCCGTCTACCAGTGTGGTTCGAGCCAATGCATGTGTGGCCGCGGCTCTACCTGTGATTATACCCAACAGCCCAGCGGTGGGCAAAGGCTTCTCAGGAGCATCTCATGGAGCTTTCCCTTGGTATGCGACGCGCCTTACAACAATGCGCGCAACCTGGCGCCGCTTTCGCTATGCTGGCGATGGACCAGCGCGGCAGTCTGCTTAAGATGATGAACCCGGACAACCCCGACGCGACTCCCTACGCCGATGTGATCGCGGTCAAGCGCGACGTGATCGGGGCGCTCTCGCCCCTGGCGAGCGCCGTGCTGCTCGACGTAGAGTATGGCTATGGCGCCTGTGTCGCCAGCGATGCGCTCAGCGGCCAGACTGGTCTGCTCCTTGCCCTCGAAAAGAGCGGCTATGAGGGCGATCCGACCGAGCGGCGCACCGCGCTGCTGGAGGATTGGAGCGTCGAAGCCACCCGCAAGGCCGGCGCCAACGGCGTCAAGCTCTTGATCTACTATCGCCCCGATGCGCCCAACGCCGCAGATCAAGAGGCGCTGGTATCCCAGGTCGCCCAAGAGTGCCGTCGCTGGGAGCTGCCGCTCTTCTTGGAGCCGCTCCACTACTCGTTGGACCGCAACGTCAAGACCGTGCCCAATGCCGAGCGGCGGCGGTTGGTCATTGAGACGGCCAGACGGCTGGTTCCCCTGGGGGTGACGGTGCTTAAGGCTGAGTTTCCGGTGGATGTGGCCCAGACACGCGACCAGGCCGAATGGGCCGACGCCTGCGCCGAGTTAAGCTCCGTCTGCCCTGTGCCCTGGGTGCTGTTGAGCGCCGGGGTAGACTTTGATACCTATATTGAGCAGGTGCGCGTCGCCTGCGAGCAAGGGGCCAGCGGCATCCTCTGTGGCCGCGCCATCTGGAAAGAGTCGGCGCGCATGGATAGTCCGGCCCGCCAGGAATTCTTGCGCACCACCGGCGCCGAGCGGATGCGCCGCCTTGCTGACCTGGTCGGTGAGTCGGCGCGCCCCTACACCGACTTCTACCCCCCATCCGGCGGGGAGACGTTAGAGGGCTGGTACAAACAGGAATAGTGCGGGCCGTCCAAAGCTACCAAGACGCGCATCGGCTTGGCTCCTGGCCTTTGGGCTGATAGGGCGTTTGCTCGTTCAATCATTCCCTCTACACCGCAACCAACAGGCAATTTTCAGGCGTGAGGCCATGACTCGCCACAACCAACCGCTCCTGGTGGGTATTGACGTTGGCGGCACCTTCACCGATTTCGTTGTGCTGGACAGGGCGGGGCTGCGCGTCCACAAGGTCGCCACCACGCCCGATGACCAGAGCCGCGCCATCGTCGGTGGGTTGGCTGCGCTGGGCATCACCCAGGCCGAGATCGTCCACGGCATGACGGTGGCGACCAATGCCTTGCTGGAACGCCGCGGCGCGGCCACGGCGCTGCTGACGACCGCCGGTTTTGCCGATGTACTGGTGATCGGTCGCCAGAACCGGCCCCATCTTTACCGGCTCAGCCAGAGCCGCCCCGCGCCGCTGGTCGCAGACCGCTGGCGGCTGGAGGTCCCCGAACGGCTGGAGGCGACCGGCGCGGTGCTGGAGCCGCTAGATGAGGACGCTGTCATCCGGCTGGCCGATCAACTGGCGGCGGCGCAAGCGACGGGTGAGGTCGAGAGCCTGGCGCTGGTCTTTCTCTTTTCCTTTCGCAACCCCGCCCATGAGGAGCGCGCCGCTGCGCTCCTGCGCGCTCGCTGCCCCGGTCTGCCCATCTCCCTCTCCAGCGCGATCCTGCCCGAATACCGGGAGTTCGAGCGCACCGCCGCGACCGTCATCAACGCCTATGTGCAGCCGCTGGTCTCCCGCTACTTGGGGCGGCTGGCCCAGGCGCTTGCGGGCAGCCGGGTGCGCATCATGCAATCCAATGGCGGGGCCATTAGCCTGGATCAGGCGGCAGACCAGGCCGCGCGCCTGGTGTTGAGCGGGCCTGCCGGGGGAGTGGTGGGGGCCTTCGCCGTGGCCCGCGCCGCATTGGACGGCGCACCGCCCCAGCTCATTACCTTTGACATGGGCGGCACCAGCACCGACGTCGCCCTCTGTCCCGGCGAAATCCCAACCACTGCCGAGAGCGTCATCACCGACCTGCCTCTGCGCCTGCCCATCATAGATATTCACACGGTGGGCGCGGGCGGCGGCAGCGTCGCCTATCTGGACGCGGCGGGCGGGTTGCATGTCGGCCCGCGCAGCGCCGGAGCAGTCCCCGGTCCGGCCAGCTATGGCCGCGGCGGCCAGGAAGCGACCGTCACCGACGCCAATCTGGTACTGGGCCGGCTAGACCCCCAGGGCTTCCTGGGCGGCCACGGCGATGTTGCGCTCGATGTCGAGGCGGCGCGGGCCGTCCTGACCGGCCTGGGCGCGCGGCTCGGTCTCTCGCCCGAAGCAGCCGCGTTGGGGGTGATACGCATCGCCAATGCCACCATGGAACGCGCCTTGCGCCGGGTTTCGGTCGAGCGGGGCTATGACCCCCGGCGCTTCATCCTGCTCCCCTTCGGCGGCGCAGGGCCGCTCCACGCCTGCGAGCTGGCCGCTGCGCTGGACATCCGCCGCATCCTGGTCCCTCCCATCCCCGGTGTGCTCAGCGCCTATGGCATGTTGGCTGCCGATGTGGCCTATGACGCGTCGCAGACGGTGCTTGGCGCAGCCGCAGACCTGGCGCAAGACCCCGCGCCGCTGGCCGCCGCGTACCGGAGCCTGGCCGGCCGGGTGCAGACCGTCCTGGCGCGCGAGGGCATCGCCACGCCCCATCTTGAGGCGGCGCTGGACCTGCGCTACCGGGGCCAGAGTTATGAGCTGACGGTCCCGCTGGCGCTGCCGCTCGCACCGGCCACGGTCGCCGGCGCGATTTCGGCCTTTCACGAGGCCCACGCTCGGCGCTACGGGTATGCCATGCCCGACGAGCCGGTGGAGGCGGTCAACCTGCGGGTGCGGGGCCGGGGCGCCGGCGCGTCCCCGCCGCTGCCCGATATGCCTCTGGCCGGAGCCGACGCCGCCGCGGCCCGGCTCGACAGCCGCCCCATCTGGTTCAGCCCGGACGGGCCGGCCCGCGTCCCGCGTTATGACCGCAGCCGTTTGCAGCCCGGCAACCGCTTTGCCGGCCCGGCGCTGGTGCTGCAATACGATGCCACTGTCTTGGTCACACCGGGCTGGCAGGCGCGAGTAGACCGCCGTCTGAATCTTTGGCTCGAGCGACCGGACCAGTCAACCTGAGTCCTCTCAGCCTAGCAGGCCATTCTCGATCTACTATCTGCTATCTGCTATTTCCTATTTTCTATCTTTCTATGGATCCCATTACGCTCCAGCTCTACCGCCACCGCTTTGCCGGCGTCGCCGAGGAGATGGGCATCACCCTGCGCCGCACGGGCTACTCACCCAACATCAAGGAGCGGCTGGACTTCTCCTGCGCCCTCTTCGACGGCGCGGGCCGTATGATCGCCCAGGCCGCCCATATTCCGGCCCACCTGGGCGCGATGCCGGCCAGTGTGCTGACCATTCTCGACCGCTTCCGCGAGTGGGCGCCGGGCGACGTGGTCATCGTCAATGATCCCTTTGAGGGGGGCAACCACCTGCCCGATATCACCATGATCGCGCCGGTCTTTACTCCCCGGCCAGGGCAAGAACATCCCGGCCCCCCCGATTTCTTCGTCGCCAGCCGCGCCCACCATGCCGACGTCGGCGGTATGAGTCCTGGCTCGCTTCCCCTCTCCACCGAAATCTACCAGGAGGGGATCATCATCCCGCCTGTTAAGCTCTACAAACGGGGTGTATTGGAT
>DATLZJ010000578.1:0-3476 GCA_035574055.1 Caldilineaceae bacterium | reverse complement strand
CCGCCAGACGCGCCAGCCAATAGAGCACCGCGGCGCTGGCCGCGATGACCATGCTATCGTTGGAGCAGGAGGCGCTGATAAAGACGAACTGGGGGATCACGGCGATGAGCAGCGGCGGCAACAGGGCCAGCCGTGAGTCTGGAAAAGCCAGCCGCGCGGTGCGCGCCACGAGCCATAGGGTGAGCGCGCCCAGCGCCAGCGAGAACCAGCGCGCCACATGCAACGCCAGGTTGGTTCCCCCCTGCGGCAGGTCGAGGCCGCTGTAGCGCGCGCTGTAGAGCATCCGGTTCTTGTTGCCCGGATAGAGTGGGTCGCCCATATTGGAGCGGGGGTTGAAGATGGCTATCTGCTCAAAGTCGCTCTGGTCAATACCCGCGGTCAACCGGCCCACGATCCAGTAATAGAGTGGGGCCTGGCTCCCCTCTTGCTGCCAGGGGCCGGTGGCCTGGCTATCCTGCACGGGCAAACCATGCCCCTGGGCTAGGTGGCGGGCGAAGGCATAGTGATAGACCTCGTCGGGCGTCTCGAAGGGCGGAACGGCGAGGCTGTACCAGAAGCCCAGGAGCAGAAAACCGGCCAGGATGGCGGCCAGCCCATAGCGGTCGAGCCAGAGGGCCAGCCGGGCCGGGCGGCTGCGCAGCGCATCGTCTGAGACGGACGCAGGGCGGAGGGCGGGTGTTACCAGCGACATAGCCCCATTATCGCCCGGTAAAGGTTTCAGGCAAAGTTGGCAGCAGGAGCGATTGGCCGTCGGGTGCGATCTCCAGCCCCTCGGCGCGCGTCACCGGCAGCTTTTCCAGGGTATCGGCTCGATAGACCTGGAGGAGCAGGCGATAACGGGCGGCCTCCTCAGGCGTAGCAGGCCGAGGCCAGGGGGTAGGCGGCAGCTCGCTATACTCGACAATGGTCTGCCCCGGCGCCCAATAGAGGGTGGGGATGGCCCCGTCGTATGGCTCGCGCTCGGTGACGGCCAGCTCGCGCACCGGCTGGCCGCTGCCGCCGGGGTCCATCTCCACCAGCTTCAGGATGTACTTATAGCGGTCCTGGGTGGGGCTGAAAATCTGCCAGTAGAGCGTCACCGGCAGCCCCAAAGCGGGTGTATAGGCGCGGCCTACCTCATAGCCTGCCAACCCGATCAGGTCGCCGAAGGCGGCATCCACCGGTTGGGCCGGCGGGGGCGGCTGTTCGTTGTAGACCGGCACTTCCGGCAGGTAGAGGCTTGCCCTTAGGGAGGAGTGGCTGAAGAAGCTGGTCTCCTGCACCCGAAATAGATGCTCGTCCATCCAGCGGTCCAGACGGCCCTCCAGGTCCATGTAGGGGTGGGTGTTGGAGACGATATACCAGATGCGCCGGTACTGGTTCACCAATTCGGCGACTTGGCGCTCGCGTTCTCCCCACTCCAGGCGCAGCGCCGGCACACCATAGTGGGCGATGGGCGCGCCTTGGGCGCGGGCAGCGTCAACGGCCGCGATGGGCAGGTAATAGCGAAAGATGCGCTCGGCAAAGGGCGATTTGAGCAAGATCAGGTCGCCCGGCGCGAGCCGGTCATCCAGGTAGCTGCCCAGACCGGTGAAGTCATCCTTGCCATATTCTTCTTGGGTGAAATAGTTGACGGTGCTGTAGCCCATGCCCGCCAGCAGGATCAGCGCCAGCGCGCCGGCTACCCACTGCTGCCGGCGTCCGGTAAGCGCCAGCCCGCTCCCCAGCAGCAGGATCATGCCGCCGCCGATCAGGCTCATGTGGCGGGCGTTCATATAGGCAGGATAGACGGTGGTGGCGATCAGCAGCGCAGCCACCGGCCCCAGCACCAGCGCCGGGGCCAGCCAGCCGCCGGCGGCGATCACGTCTCGGGAGCGCACACTCCAGATCGCGCCCGCCAGCGCCAGCGCGCCGCAGAGCAGGTCCAGCGGCCAGACCTTGGTGATATCTACGCTCAGCCCTAGGGAAAAGGCATTGAGCAGATCGGGGAAGAGGATCTCCCAGTCAACCTCAGGAAAGTTGGCGCCCCCCCCTTGGCGCACAAGGATCAGCCAGTAGGCATAGGCGCCCACGGCCGCGCCTGCGCCTAAGATCAGCAACGCCGCCAGCAGCGCAGCCTGCCGGTTGCGCCGCCACAGCCAGTGTGCCAGGAGCAGGGCGTGGACCGGCAACAGAAAGACGGCGTAATAGTGGGAGGCGAGGAACAGGGG
Organism: Caldilineaceae bacterium; assembly: GCA_035574055.1. GTDB lineage: Bacteria > Chloroflexota > Anaerolineae > Caldilineales > Caldilineaceae > QEUY01. The sequence continues at coordinate 1,287 of DATLZJ010000578.1, read as the reverse complement.
CGCGCTGAGGGCATAGCCTAGCCACCAGCCTCCCCCGTGCTCCCCGCCACGCTCGACGGCGCGCGCCAGCGCGTAGGTGCTGATCAAAGCCATTAGCGCCCATAGGGCGTAAGGCCGGGCCTCCTGGCCGTACCAAAGGAAGAAGGGGTGCGCGGCGGCGAGCAGCGCGGCCCAGAGCGCCGCGCCCGGCGCAAAGACGCCCCGGCGGGTGAAGAGCCGTCCCCAGACCCATACGGCCGGGACCAGCAGCGTCGCCGCCATGACCGAGGGCAGACGCAGCACATATTCGCTGTTGCCCGCCAGCCGCAGCAAAATACCCTGGAGCAGAAAGAAGAAGAAGGGGTGCTGGTCATAGGTGGTCAGCTCGGTCAGGCCGTCGAACAGCACCAGCCGCCCCACGATCAACGCAGGCCAAGGAGACTCGGCGCGCTGGAGGCTCAGGCTCTCATCCCACCAGAGATTCTTGGCGTCGAGCGCCCAGGTCAGCCGCAAAAAGGCGATCAGCGCCAGCGCCAGCAGAACCAGTCGCGGCCAATCAGGCCACGCGGGGCGCGGCTGCGGTTGAACTTGGTCCAATCCATGCTCCTCATGGGCAAGCCGCTTTCCCCACCCGCTCACGGCCCATTGCCCTCCACCACCTCGATCTCTCCCAGGGGTACATCCTGGCCGGCGCCGGTCTCAACGGGGACGCCGGTGGCGGGGTCATAAAGACGTAGGGTAATGGCATAGCGCCCTGCGGCCAAATCGGGCGGCAGGCGCAGCGCGCGGCGGTCTACAGCCGGCGCGCCCACGGCCCAGGTGGAGGTAGGCGCAAACCAGGCTTGGGGCACATAGTCATCGGCGAGCAGCGGCTGGCCGTCTGCGCGCTGACTCTCTGCGCTGTACAGCCGGAGGCTGAACTTGTAGTCGGGCGGCGGCGCGTGGACCTGCCAGTGGGTGGTCACGCGCGCCAGCGTCCCCGGCTGTGCGGCGGGGCCATCTACCTCCGCCGCGACCAGCTCCAGCGCTGGGCCGAAGAAGACATGCAACTCGTGCGCGACGAGTGGGCCGCGTTCGAGCGCGTAGGCCGCCACGCGGATGCCGTTATGGTCGCTGGGCGCGGCGGGCCAGGCATGGGTGGCGAGCCAGACCTGGACCGGCCCCGGCGTGTGGAAATAGAGCAGCTCCCAGGCAGTGGCCCGCCCTCTGGTCAACTCGGCCAGCGTTGCGTCCACCTCCTTGGCGGGGGCGCCCTCCAGCGGGCGCAGGTCATGGACGGGCGCTGCTCCCCGGTAGTAATGGTTGAAG
>DATLZJ010000577.1:0-5261 GCA_035574055.1 Caldilineaceae bacterium | reverse complement strand
CCGAGCCACTAAAGTATTTGACGACGCGCGCCGGCGGCTGGACTGGTGGAATCCGGTGCGGCAGCGTTGCCCCGGCGTCCGATGTACCATCTGGCGTTGTCACCCCTACACGCACATCTACAGGCGCAGCCCCATCGGGCGCGCCGCCATTGCCCATCTCCGCCGCTTGCCGGTCCAACTGGCGCTGCGCCGCATCCGGCTTGACCAGCAGACCTTGGACGCTCAGGCGCCCACGCTCGCCCACGGTCAGCCCCACATAGTGCTGTTTGCCGGCGTCATAGCTGTCCGCGTAGGCAAAGTGCTCCTGCCAAGTGATGCGCCCGATGCCATCCTGCACCGCGCCCAGCAGCACCTGCTCATCGCGCAGGCGCGACAGATACGGATAGCGGGCGTAATATTCCCAGAGCTGGCGCAGCGTCACATGGTCGCCCGCGCCCCACAGGTTGAACTTGTCCAGCTCCATGCGCAGCGGCAGCGCACCCAACTCCCTGTACAAAAAGCCGTCGTTGACCAGCCGGCGGCTGGCCTGCACCGCCAACGGCTCCTGCCCTTGCAGGCGGCGCTCCTCCAGCGCCAGCGAGCCGGCGTTGGCCGGGTCCGGCTGGAAGGGAATCAGCAGCCAGAAGTACGTTTCCAGAATCCGGGCGTCCACCGTGCGGTCGGCCTCTTCATAACGGGTGCGCGCCTGGTGCCGCTGGAACTCGTCCAGGTTGAGGCGCGCCGCCTCTTCGTGGATGGATTTCCAGGCCAGGTAGCTGCGGATGGCCTGCTCCAAATCCACCAGCCGGCTCTCGTCGGGGGCGAGGAAGACGAGCATGTTTTGGTAGAGGCGGGGGGCGTTGCCGCGGCTCTGGAGGATTTTCGTCGCTTCCAAGTAAGCCGGCGTGAGCGTTCCCCGGCGCACATGCAGATATTCCGGCCCCAAGATGACCAGCCGCGCGCTGTCCTCATCGGGCACATCGCCGCTGGAGGCAGGCGCGGCATGGACCGCGGCAAAATAGCCCTTCTCCCGGTCGGCGCGCAGCCGGCGCTTCAGCTCCTCCCATACATCCACGATGTCTAACTGGCCGGCCCGGTCTTGGGCCAGGCGGGTGACGGTGGGCTGGGTGCTGTACCAGTAGCGGCTGCGGTCCACGTAGAGGTGCATGGCGCTGTCGGTGAGCCGGCGCAGGGCATCGCCAAAGGTGGCCACTGTCTCGCCCGGCTGGGCGCAGCCGAGCTTGATGCTGCGCACGTCTATGCCGGGGTTGCTGGTGTGCAGCGTGGGCGCGGACCCCATGTAGATGGCGCGCGCCACCCGGCGGCAGGCCGAGTAGCGGCCAAAGTTGGGGTTCTCGCGGTCGAGGCTGAGGGGCAGCGAGCTTGGCCCATCCACATCGCGCTCGATGACCGGCACCCAGTGGTCGTCCAGATAGCGGGTCAGCTCCTCGCGCACATTGGGGTCATCAATCGGCACCGAGGCGGGCAGGATGAGCAGGCTGCCGTCGTTGCGCTCCCACAGCGCATGGATGACTGCGGCCATCAGGCGCAGCACGCCGCGCGTCCGCTGGAAGCGCTCCAGGCTCGACCAGTCGCTGTAGAGGCGGTCGAACAGCTCCGGGTGAATGGGGTAGGCGTCGCGCAGGCGCCGTTCATAGGACGCCTCGCGCGCATGGTCGGGAAACTCCTGGGGCTGTTGCTGGTAGAGGCGGGAGAAGTGGGCGATGACGCTGTCCCGCTGGCGGAGGATGGCCGGGTCGGTCACGGTCTGGAAGAGGCGGCGGCGCACGATCTCAAAGCCCTCCTCGGCGCTGGCCGGTCGCCAGGGTGAATCAACGCGGCCGATGGCGTTGCGCAGCCGGCTGAGCGCCTCGCGCCCGCGGTCGCCGCCCACCTCGATGTCGGACGCGGGCAGGCTGACCACCAGCAGCGTCCGGTCAGCCGCTTTGGCTGCTTCGGTCAGCGTCTGGGCGAAGGTAAAGTGGGTGTCGAAGCTGCCGCCGGGCAGGCTGCTGTCCTCGTGGAGCTGGCGGGCATAGGCCACCCACTCGTCGATCAGGATCAGGCAGGGCGCGTAGCGGTTGAAGAGGCTGCGCAGGACATCGCCCGGATTGGTGGCGGTCTCGTCGGCCGCGCGCACCATCTCATAGCCCTCGCGGCCGCCCAACTGCCACGCCATCTCACCCCACAGCGTGCGCACCTGGGTCCCGTCGGGCTTGACGACCGGCTGGCCCGGCGAAATCTTGTTGCCCACCAGCACCGCCCGGCGCACCTGGGCCGGCGGCGTCGCCTGCGCCTCTTCCATCACCCGCTCCAGCCCGGCCAGCTTGGCCGGCTCAACGCCGGAGAAGAGGTGGTAGAGCGCCAGCATGGAGTGGGTCTTGCCGCCGCCGAAGTTGGTCTGGAGCTGGACGATGGGGTTGCCGCCCAGCCCATTCACGCGGCGCAGCGCCTCGACCAGCAGCTTATAGAGGCCGTCGGTGAGAAAGGTGCGGCTGAAGAACTCGAGCGGGTCGCGGTATTCGCCCGCGCCCTCGCCCAGGTAGACCTGCCACAGGTCGGCGGCGAACTCGGCCTGTTGGTAGCGGCCCGACGCCACGTCGGGGTGAGGCGTCGCCAGCTCGCGCCAGGGGCGCAGCCCGCTGCTGGGCTGGCTTTCGATGGGCGCGACCGCAGCCTTGCGCCGCTCGCTGCGCATCTGCTCTTCAAAGCGCAGGCGCAGCAGCTCCTGCTTCATCCGCTCCACCTGCTGGGCTTCGGAGGCCGAGACCGCGTTGAGCAGGCGGACGCCGCTGTCCAGGGCGCGGTAGGTGTCGTCGGTGGAGAATTGCTTCTGGTGCGCCCAGTCGTTGCGCACATTGCGTAGCTCGCTGACCAGGCTGCGCTCGGCATGGCCCAACGTCTTGCTGAAGACGGCGTTCCACTGCTCCCACATCAGCACCAGCAGGGCATGCACGTCGAAGTGGGGGTCGTCGGGGTCGAAGTCGCGCAGGCTGTAGCCGGCCTGCTTGAGCCATGCCTGCTTATACTCCGCCTTCATCTCGCGCTCGACAAAGGGCCGCAGCCCGCTCTGGAGCAGCTCCAGCATTTGGGCGATGCGGTCTCGGTTGGTGATAGCCATGGGGGTCTACTCACTTTCTTACTCGACACACTCCGGCTACGCCTGGTCCCACCGGTTAAAGCGATTAGGCGGCGCCTGGGGGTGAAGCTGGTCCGCCTGCCAGCGGGCAGGGTTGGACTCGATATAAGCACGGATGCGCGCCAGTTCCGCGTCGTTGCGTACAATCCGGTCCCAGAATCGGCCGTGCCAGAGTGGAGGGGCTGAGATGAGCTGAGCCTTGTGCGCCGTGCGGGTGACGGCAGCTTTGTACGATCCGATGATGGTTGAGAGCGAACCGGCCAACGGCGCACCAAAGCGGCGTACACCGAACTGCCCACGCTCGGCATCCTCCATACCGTCCGTCGTGGTACGGACATGATCCGTCGTGGTACGGACATGATATATCATGTCCGTACCGGGCGCCGTGCCTTGGGTCTCGCTGCCCTCCCCTGGCTCCGGATACAGCCAGAGGAGTCCGTGCATGTGGTTGGGCATAATTATAGAGACATCCAGCCGCACATAAGGAAAGTGGTCCGGCAGGGCCACCCAGCATTGGTGGGCCACGTCGCCCAGTGCGTTACGCACCATCACACCATCTTGCACCTGACCAAACACGCTCCGTCCTTTGCTCGCGCAGATGGTGACGAAATAGGCGCCGGGACGCCGGTAATCATACCCCTTGTAACGGAAGGTACGACGCTGCGTATAGCGTGGGGTTGGATGTGAAGTGGGCATGACAACTCCTTATCAACGGTTCAGGTCAGGAGGCCGCACGCGTACGGACATGATATACGCCTCATCATCGGGATAGTGGCCGGTGACCAGGAGGCCGCACGCGTACGTACGCGTACGGACATGATCCGTCGTGGTACGTGGTACGGACATGATATATCATGTCCGTACGGCGTACGGCGTACGGCGGCGGATCATGTCCATACGTGCAGCCGCGAGTATAGACGTTTCCCATTGCATTTCCTTCAGCCTGGGTAATGGAATGCAACATGCAATACACCGTGCCCGATGTGGTTAAGCTACTGCATCAACCGCCCCTGCACCGGCGACGCCGCGGCCAGCTCGGCGGCGCGCCGGCGGATGTCGCTCCAGGAGACGACCAGCCCGTTGTAGGCCAGCGCCTCTTGCGCCCAGCCCTTGCGCTCGCACAGGGTGTAGAGCCGGTAGGCCAGCTCGCGCGCTACGTCGCCCACCGCCCCCACCTGGGCCAGGAGCTGGGCCGCGCCCTCCACCCCGCGCTGGTCGAGGGCGTGGATGAGCTGCTGGGTCAGCTCCCACACGGTCAGCCGCCGGTCCTGGGCCGGGGACCACGCCGGGTCCAGCTCGTCGCGGCGCAGCAGGCGCACCCGCCCGCCACGCGCATAGAGGAAGCCCGCCTCGACCATGCCCTGGATGCTGGTGTTCTTGGCGGTGGCGAGGGTCTCGGCGTGGCCGTAGGCCGCCTCGTCGAAGCCGTGCTGCTCGTACCAGGCCAGCGCCCAGCGGGTGTCGCGGTCGTAGTCGCCCTCCTGCTCGGTCAGGTATTCGTCCAGCGCCTGGTTGATGAGCGCCAGCGCGGTGCGCACGGGCATGGGCGAGCCGTCGGCCTCGACCACCTGGCGGTAGCGGGAGAAGATGGCCATGCCGGGGCCGATGGACGCCTGGGCCAGGTCCACGGGGGCGATGTTGCCCTGCTGGAGCCGGCGGAGGGCGGCGGGCAGCTCGCGCTTCAACATTGCTAGGAAATCGCGGCGAGTTATTGGTATGGTCTCGTCCTGTCGGTGGCGGCAGACAAGAACGATTGAAGTTGCCAACGCATTGACCGTCCTCTTTAGGCTGGTGACAAGTTCAGTTCTTACAGGCCAAGTGCCCGTAATTTGAAATCCAGCACGGATTAGCCCTTCGAGCATCGTCTCCCAACCTGTGGAAGCGGTATCAATAGCTCCAGCACCATCCTCATCATCTATATCGGCCTCAGACTGCTTGAAGGCATAGAAGATAGTAATAGGGTATTCACTGTAAGCGAGGATATGTATGTTTCTGAAGGCTGCGCCTAGACCTTCCTCAAAGAACTGGCGGGCCTTCTCGCGGTCACCGCCAAATCGATAAGGGTTTGCTATTAACTCAGCCACCTTGGGCGTTACAAGGGTTCCCAATAGCTCAGGATATGTTCCGGCCAGTGACCGACGAA
>DATLZJ010000576.1:0-4031 GCA_035574055.1 Caldilineaceae bacterium | reverse complement strand
CTATCCCTGTTATGGCCCCTATGAGCTGGAGGACGGCTGGGGCATCACCAACGGCCCCCCCCGACCGGGACAAGGTAATCACGTCCTTGTGGGGGCGGGCCTTGCTCTCCTTCAACCCGGACGCCTGTGATGACATCGGCGCGCCCGTCCACTTCATGGGCATGGTCCACCCGGCGGCCAACAATGGCGGCGCAGCGGGCTATGCCAGCACGATCAGCAAGCAGTCTTGGGTGCAACTGCCTGCCCATACCCCCAGCCCGGTTCCGGGCGTTTGGGATGCGATCCGCGAGGGCAGCGTCATGGCGCAGGAGCTGGCGCACAACTATGGGCGCAAGCATGTCAACTGCGGCGGCCCGGACAACATTGACAATAACTACCCCTACCCCTCCTGCCAGATCGCCAACGTCGGGCCGGATAGTTACTATGGCTTCGACGTGCATACGCTCCAGCCGATCCGGCCGGACCAGACGGCGGATTTCATGTCCTATGCCCGCCGGAGCTGGGTGAGCGACTACACCTGGCGCGGGCTGTTCGGGAACTTCAGCGCGGCCAGTGTAGCGACGAGCAGCGCGGCCGGCGAAAGTCCTCAGGGCGCGCTCGCCAATGACCAGGGGGAAAGCGTCTTCGTCACCGGCATGGTGGACACCGCCAACAACCGGGGCGAGATCACCCTGGTGCTGGTGCTGCCCCTGGCCTCGCTGCCGCCGGCCACGCGCCAGATGGCGGCTGTGCAGGTCGCCGCGCCGCAGCACGATGACGCGCCTCACGCCGTCTACAAGCTGCGCCTGCTCGATGGGGTGGGGACGGTGTTGGTCGAGCGCACGCTGACGCTGCTCCCGCTGGATGATCATACCCCTGAAAGTGACGCAGCCCTGTTCAGCGACCTCTTTGCCAAGCCCGCCGGCCAGGTCGCTACGGTCCAACTGCTGGCCGACGAAACGGTGATTGATGCCATCACGCCGGGCGCCAACCCGCCCACGGTTTCGATCCAGCAGCCGGCGGGCGGCGCGGTGATTGGCGACAGCCTCACCGTTCAGTGGACGGCCAGCGACCCGGACCCGGCAGACCGGCTGCGCTTCACTGTCCAGTACAGCCACGACAACGGCGCAAGTTGGCACACGCTGGCGCTGGACCTGCCCAGCACCCCGGACCCCATCAATACCCTCACCTTGAATGACCTCGGCTCGTTGCACGGCAGCGCGGCCAACAGCGCCCTCATCCGCGTGCTCGCCAGCGACGGCTACAACACGGCCATTGCCACGTCGCAGCCCTTCACGGTCCAGAATCGCCCGCCGCAGCCGATCATCTATTCGCCGGGCGCGGGCCAGACCTTTGCAGGCGGGCAGCCTGTCCTGTTACAGGGCAGCGCCACCGACGCCGAGGATGGCGGCTTAAGCGCAGACCGGCTCCAGTGGCAGGTGGACGGCAGCCCCGTGGGCAGCGGTCCCGACGCCATTGCCGACGGACTGGCCCCCGGCGCGCACAGCGCGACGCTGGCCGCCGCCGACTCTAACAACCAGACGACGACGGCGACCGTCAACTTCACCGTTGCGCCGGTCTCCGTCCCGCTGGGGGCCGCGCCGCTGCTGGACGGCCTGTGTGAGGATACGAGCTACGGCGAGGGTGTGAGCCTGCCCCTGAAGCCCTATGGCGACGGTACCCAGGCCCATGTGCGCGTGCTGCGCAGCGACGACCATCTATGGGTCTGCTTCTCCGGGCTGAAGCAGGGCGCGGATGCGCCGGGGGCATTTGCCGGTGTGCGGGCCGATGTGAACAACAGCCGTGACCCGCTGGCGCAGACCACCGACGTGGGCTTTTTCGCCGGCGAAGACGGCGATGTCTTGACGAGAACGGGCGACGGAGCCGGCGGCTTCGACTCGGCAGGGCCGGGCGGCCTTCAGGCCCAGGTCAGCGTCAACGCCGGTCTCTGGAGCGCGGAGCTGCGCATTGACAAGGCGGCGCTCGGCGGGTGGGACCATCTGGTGGGGCTGAACGTCGGCCACTACTCGGTCGCCCAGCAGGGCGATGACTATCCCTGGCCCTTCCGGGCGGAGCCGGCCAAGCCAAACACCTGGGGGACGGCAGCCCTGGGCATCCAGCCGGTAATTACGGCGCTTGAGCCGTTCACGGCGACCGCGCTTGGCCCCTCCTTTACCATGACGGTGACGGGCAGCGGCTTTGTCAGCGGCACGGTGGTCTTGTGGGGCGACAGCGCGCTGCCAACGACCTTTGTGGATGGCGAGCATCTGACCGCACAGGTGGCGAGTGACCGCCTGGCGAGCGCGGCGTTGGTGCAGGTCAAGACCCGCTCGCCCGCGCCCGGCAACTTCGAGTCCAATGTGGCGCCCTTCGTGGTGGAGGCGTTAGCGCCGGCCATCGTGGGCCTATCGCCGGCGAGCGTAACCGCGGGCAGCCCGACGCTGACCCTGACGGTGAACGGCAGCAACTTTGCCAGCGATGCGCAGGTCTTGTGGAATGGAACGCCGCTGCCTACCCAGTTTGTCAACGCGACCCAACTCACCGCGCAGGTAGACACGTCGCTATTGGTGAAAGGGCAGGTGATCGGCGTCACCGTGCGCAACCAGCAGCCGGACGAGCGCATCTCCTCGGCAGCCGCCTTTGAGGTGCAGCCGCAGAGCCAGACGCAGGAGCGGCATACCCATCTGCCGCTAGTCGCCAAGTAATTGCGGGATAGGCGGCGGCCTGCACAGCGCTGTGCAGGCCGCCGCCGGCTTTTTCTAATATCGAGCAGAAGCAGGGCCGCCCGGTCTGATGCAGCGGCTGCGCCAGGCCGGGTTGCTGTAGTGTACTATAGCTGCCAAAGGTAGAGGCCGTCTACGAAAGTAGGGGCAAACTTCCATATTGACAGCAAAAAGGGATGCCTGTAGCATTATACCCAACTGAATATGGCCGAATTCCCGTAATGGGAAACGGAGGACCCAATCTTTTGGGGTGAATCCTGTGGAAGCAGGACGAGGAGCTTCCCCCTCGAACCCGGCAGCTAACTTCGTAGGCATGGGCAAGCAACCAGGCGTCAAAGAGACCGCACGGTGTTGCGGTCTTTTTTGTTGCGATGTTTCGTTCTCTGGTCAGTACTTGCTTGGGACAGTACTTGGAAAACAAAGCTGTGAACAACTTATCCGCCCGGTTACCGATCAAGCGCAGTGTCCTCTGGCGCCGTCTGCGCAGCGCCGTCCCGCTGGCTTTCTTTGGCCTGCTGGGCCTCTATGCCGTCTGGCCCTGGCTGTCGTATCAGGCGGCCCCTCCCCGGACCGTTGTCTTTTATGGGTTCAGCATCTTGGGCGAGGTCATGAACGAGGCCATTTTCCCTGCCTTTCAAGCCCACTGGTATGCGACGCAGCATGAGCGGGTGGAATTTATCAGCTCCTTCGCCGGTTCCGGGACCATCACCAACCAACTGATGATGGGCGTGCCCGCCGACCTGGCCCTGCTTTCACTGGAGCTGGATGCTCAACGCCTGGCAGAGGCCGGCGTCATCGCGCCGCAGAGCTGGCAGGCGCTGCCCCACCGCGGCGTGGTCAATCGCACCCCCTTCATCATTCTTGTACGGCCGGGTAACCCAAAGCAGATCCACGACTTCGCCGACCTTACCCGCCCAGGCATCGGTGTGGTGCATCCCGACCCGTTGACCTCAGGCGGCGCCAACTGGGCCATCCTGGCCGAGTATGGGGCAGCCGTGCGCCGGCGCGCCGCAAGTCCCCAAGCAGGGCATGACCTGCTGCTGGGCATCTGGCGCAATGTGGTGGCGCAGGCCGCGTCCGCGCGTGCGGCGCGAACCCAGTTCGAGAATGGATTTGGCGACGCTCTGATTACCTATGAGCAGGAGGCCCTCTGGGACCGGCAACGGGGGCAGCTCAATGCCGAGATTGTCTATCCCCACAGCACTGTGTTGAGCGAGCACACACTCGTGGTCGTAGCGCGTAACGTCGAGCCGGATGAACGCGAGCTGATAGATGCCTTTGTTGCTTTTCTGTGGAGTGAGGAAGCGCAACGTCTCTTTGTCGAGTATG
>DATLZJ010000575.1:0-6104 GCA_035574055.1 Caldilineaceae bacterium | reverse complement strand
CCGCCGTTCCGAAATTTACATAGTCCAAGGCCACTGTCCTTTTCCAGACTTATCCAGATCAAGTGTGGGCGAGGATGGATTGGTTAAAGGGAGGTCCGCTGCACGCGCGGCAGCGTCGCTGCTGTGCTGGTTTTGCCACAGCTTGGGTGAAGTGTAATAGAATCCAGGCCGGAAGACAAGCCGCAGGTGCAAAAAAGGGCCTCAATCTCCCGAAGTCACCGGGCGCGGCGGCCCGCTGCGCGCCCGCAGCCCCGGCAACAACAGCGTGATCACCACCAGCGCGCACGCCGCCATGGCCGCCTGCACGCCCACGGCCCGCGGCGCGCCCATCAAGGACGCCAGCGCGCCCACCTGGAGCTTGCCCAGCGGGTCAGAACCGATCGCCAGCACCAGGATACCCATCGTCCGGCTTCGCATCTCATCGCTCGCCGTCAGCAAAATGATGGAGCTTTGCATGATCCCGAAGCAGGCCTGGCCCATGCCCGCGGCCAACAGGCTGGCCCAAGAAAGCCCGTAGATGGTTGACTGGCTGAAGACAAGCAACGCAATGGAAGCGCCGAAGGTGCCGCCGGCCAAAATCCAGCCATTGCTGATGGTGCGCCGGAGCCGGTTGGTCAACAGCAGGCCGAGGAATGAGCCGATGCCCGAAGCCGCGCCCAACAGCCCCAAGCCCGCCGGTCCCTGGTGTAGCACATCACGCGCAAAGACCGGGAGCAGACTCATGTAGGGGATGAGCAGCAGGTTCATCACGATGGTCACCAGCATGACACCCAGAATGGGCTGGCTGCGCCCCACATAGCGCAGGCTCTCGCCCAGAGCCGACCAGGGGGAGATCTCCGGTCGCCGGTTGGTGCGCGGGATAGGTTGGTTGGAGAGTGTCTGCACCGTCGCCAGCGCCATCCCGGAAAGTAGCGCCATCACCACATAGCAGCCCGTTGCCCCAAAGCGCGCCACGACCGTACCGGCGAGCAGCGGGCCAAAGATGCGCGCACAGCCCTGGACGAAGTTCTCCATCAGCATCGCATCCACCGTGCGTTCTTTGCCGATCAGGTCCGGCAGCAACGCCCGCCGTGCCGGCCAGTCCACCGCCCAGGCGGCGCCCAGCCCAAAGGCCGCCGCGGCCAGGTGCCACGGCGCAAGCTGACCACTCCAGAGCAACCCCAGGGTTGCGACATAGCAGGTGAGATTGGCAGCCTGGGCAGAGACGATGATCCGCCGCCGCCCGAAGCGATCGGCTAGGGGTCCGGCAAAGTAGCCACACAACAGTAGGGGCAAGGAGCGACAAAACCCGGTGAGCGCAACCAGCCAGGCGGAGTCGGTCATCTCCAGCACCAGCCAGCCCACCACCAGATTTTCCATAAAGACTGCCTGCCACCACAGCGCATTGCTGCTCAACAGGCGTCGAAAGTCCGGCACACGCAGCGGCGCCAACGCACCCTGCGCGGAGACTCCATACTGCACAGGTCCACTCGCGCTCTCTAGTTGGCCGCCGCTGCTCACTCGTCCTGGGGATGGCGCAGCCGGCGCAGGGCAAAGGGCCGGTAGGCATAGGCCGCCAAGGCCGCCTCATCCATCTCAACGCCCAGACCTGGCCCATTGGGCAACGTCACCATCCCGTCCACCGGCGTCAGGGCATTGGGGCAGATGGCCCTGGCGACCTCCTCAAAATTGACAAAGTACTCGGTCAAGATAAAGTTGGGCATACCGGCTGCGGCATGAAGCGTCGCAGCCAGGCCAATGGACGTGCTGTTGTAATTGTGGGGGGAGACGGCGATATGATAGGCGTCGGCCATGGCCGCGATCTCCCGCAGCTCCAAAATCCCGCCACACACGCCGACATCCGGGTTGATAATATCCGCCGCTCGCCGCTCAAAGACCTCGCGGAACTCAGCCTTAGTATACAGTTCCTCGCCCGTGACAACCGGCAAGCGGATCGCCCGTTTGGCCTCGACCAGCCCGCCCAAATCCCGCGCCGACACCGGTTCCTCGTACCAATAGGGCCGGTATTCCTCCAATCGAGCCGCCACCCGGATCGCCTGTCCCGGCGCCAATCGCCGGTGGACCTCCACCAATATGTCCACATCAGGCCCCACGGCCTCACGCACCGCGGCCACCCGCTCAACTGCCACATCCTCCTCGCGGCGCTGGATATATGCGCGCCACGGGCCGGGAAAGGGGTCGAACTTCAGCGCCGTAAAGCCGCGCGCCGCCACTGCCTTGGCCTGGGCAGCCAGATCGTCCAGCGCGCCGCCCCCTCCCCAACCATTGGCGTAGACGCGCAGCTTTGTGCGAAATGCGCCGCCCAGCAGGTTATAGACCGGCTGGCCTGTTGCCTTGCCTACGATATCCCACAACGCCTGCTCCAGCCCGCTGATGGCCGAATAGAGGTCCATCGCGCCCCGCTTGCTGGCAAAGTCGGTATAGGCCATGAAGGTGAAATGGCGAATGTCAAACGGGCTGCGCCCCACCAGGTAGCGGGCAAGCTGCTGGACGTGAATTTCAATGGCCTGGTCGCGGTCCGCCTGGGTGTAACATTCGCCCCAGCCGGTTAATCCCTCATCGGTCTCAACCTTGACAAACAACCAGTTCTTCCCGACGCCAGGATGGACCAGATAGCTCTTGACGCCAGAGATACGTAAAGACATAGACGGTAGCCCTCTATCCTTGTGTCTAGGCAGAAAGCGAGATGAGCTTGATGCAGACCGGCGTCGGCGCCTGAATCTCCTGCTCGGTCGGGGTCAGCCTGCCGCTCTTGGCGTCAATCCGGAAGATCACGACAGAATCCGATTGCTGGTTGGCTGCCAAGAGGTAGGCTCCGGTCGGGTCAATTGCGAAATTGCGCGGGGTCCTACCGCCGGACGGTGTATGGCCTATAGGCGTCAACCTGCCGCTCGACTCGTCCACGCCGAAGATGGCGATGCTGTCATGGCCCCGGTTCGAGGAATACAGAAATCGCCCTGACGGATGAACATGGATATCAGCGCCGGTGCTTTTTCCACTAAAATCCGCCGGCAGCGCCGATACCGTCTGCACCTCCTTGAGCGTGCCCCGCTCCTGGTCCAATGCAAAGACCGTGACGGTTGAATCTAATTCATTGACCACATAGACAAACGGCTGGTTGGGATGAAAATCCAGGTGGCGCGGGCCGGCCCCCGACTTGGTGCGCGCCCACGGCTGCTCATGGTAAGGCGTCAACTTTCCCCTGGCGCCGTCCAGCTCATAGATCATGATCTTGTCCAGCCCCAAGTCCGGCACATACACCAGCCGGTTATTGCGGTTCAGATTCACCGAGTGTGGATGGGGCGACTGTTGCCGCTGCGGGTTGATGCTGGACCCCTCATGTTGCACAAAGTCCACAATTGGCCCCAATCCGCCGGACTCCAGGATGGGGAGCACACAGACGCTGCCGCTCCCATAGTTGGCGACCAGCACATAGCGCCTTGTCGCATCCACCACCAGGTGGCAGGGTGAAGTGCCTTGGGTAGACTGCTGGTTGATCAGCGCCAGCTTGCCGGACGCCGGATCCATGGCAAAGGCGCTGACAGCCCCCATAGATTTGCCGTCGCGCCCGTCTACCTCGTTGACACAGTAGAGATAGCGGCGCTCCGGGTCAAAGGCCAGGAAGCTGGGGTTGACGGTCTCGGTCGCCTTGCCCGCAAAGGTAAGCGCGCCGGAGAGCAAATCCAGCCGGTAAAGATAAATTCCATCTCCCTTGCCCGTGCTATAGGGGTCGCGCCGGGTATATGTGCCGATATACACTAGCAGTTCATGGGTCGGGCGATTGCTCACGGCTACCTCCTATCCGCTGATGCGGGCTGCACTCTTTAAGGGAAAGCTGCTAAGGAAGGCCCACCGGCCAGTCAAAGCCGCCGCTCGGACCGGCGCGCAGCTCGGCCACGGCTGTGACAGCCGAAGGCGAGATGGGTGCGTACACATGCGGAAAAGCTTGATCGCTCAACCCGTCCGCTGGCGACTCATAGCGCAGCATCGGCGCGACCTGGCGGGCATCAATCCGCAGCACCACCAGATCGTCACGCCCGCGAAACAAGCCATTGGCAACGGCCAGCAGTTGATCCCGCGTTGCGCAGTGGATAAAGCCCTCTTCCAGCAGCGACGCCGGGCGCAACGCATCCTCCCGCTGCGCAGACCAAGTAGATGCGCTGGTGATGTGGTAGATGGCCTCCGCGCCAGACTCGACAGGCTGGCCTGCCCGCGCCTCTGCCAGAACGCGAGAGAAGTGAGCGGGCGCATCGCTGACGAACCAGCGCACCCCCAACCCCAACAATCGCTTCAGCGCCGCCGCGTCGAGCGCGAACGGGCGCAATTGCAGGTCCACCCCCTCGCCGGCCAGCCATTCCCGCGTCGCCGCCAGGAAGTCATCATCGAACGAGTAACGGATTTCCGGCGGGCCGGTCTCGACGGTGAGATGCACCTGTAACTGCCGTAAGCCGTCGAGGCCGGCCCGCCGCCAGCGGGCCAGTTGCTCGCGAATGGCCTCAGGCGGGCCGCTGATCCACGTCATCGTCGGCGCGCCCGGAAAAACTCGCCGGAGCGCCGCCAACATCGCCGGATAGCCGCTCACCAGGATCACCCGCGCGGTCACGCCATACTCGTCCAGCTTCTTCCGCAGCGCAGCCAGCTCCACTGCCTTTGGCTCTACGTAGAGCCAACGATCCGGAACGCTCGCCATCTCGGCAAGCAACTCGTCCAGGGTAGGCGCGGGCTGGCCCCGAAACGCCGGGCCGAAGCGCCCGCCGGCATCCCAACGCCGTACCTCGTCAAGGGTTAGCTCCGCCACCGGACGGTCGCGCACCGCCGCCGGCGCATCGGTCGTGCGCGCCAGCGTGGCATCGTGGAGGCAGACCAGCGCGCCATCCACCGTTGTCCGCACATCCGTCTCCGGGATCGCGCCGGGGAAACGCCATGCATGGCGAAAGGCCGCCAACGTATTCTCCGGCGCCTCATCCACACTGCCCCGGTGGGCCTGGAAAAAGACAGCCTGGCTACCCACCCGCATCATAAGACCATCGCCATTCTGCGTCTGCTCCTCATTGCAGCTTCGGGATAGCAGCTTCGGGCCAAGCTGTCGCTAACAGCCGGTCAAGAAGCGCGCCCCCTGCAAGATGCCAAGCTTCTCCGCCTCCGGGTCCCGGTGGAAGTTGGCATCTTCCAGCTCAATCGAGACCGCGCCCTGATAGCCATGCTCGCGCAGCGCCTGGAAGATCTCGACCCATCGCGCCTGCCCGTGGCCGGGAATCGTGTAGCGCCAGGTCATGCCGGCATAAGGCCGCGGCTTGGCAAAAGTCGGCGGCTGTTCAACGCCATATTCATAGAGCGACTCTTCCAAAACCTCTGTGTCCTTGCCGTGAACATGGAAGACGCGGTCGCCAAACTCGCGCAGGAAGCGCAGATGGTCAATGCGCATCCGGATCAGGTGGGACGGGTCATAGTTGATGCCCATGGCCGGGGAGGGCACCTGTGCAAAGAAGGCGCGATACCCCTCCGGTGTACAGCAAAGCGCGCCAGGCCCCGGCCAGCCCTCGATAACCAGCCGCGCGTTACTGGCCTCCAGCACCGGCGCCAGCTCGCCGAAGCTCTCCACCATATAGGCGAAGTTCTCGGCGCGCGCTAGCGTCGAGTCTTCCGGCAGCATCACCAGAAAGTGGTTCATCGGCCCATGCGCCGCACAAGCCCGGATGTAATCGCTGTTGCGGGCGACAGCGTCGGCGCGGCGCGCCCGGTCTGCCGAAATCATCCCTTTGACCTCAGGAAGATTGACAGAGCCAATACGCAGCCCGGCGTCGAGAGCCGTTTTGGCAGTCGTGTCGGCATCGGCGCCCAGGTCTATCACCTCTAGGCCATTCTCCACAGCCCACTGCACCAGCGTTTGCAGGTCACGTTGCCACTCACCGCCGCCCCGACGGAACCCGATGGGAAAAGCGCCCGTTCGTGTTTTCACAGACTGATTCCTTTGCTAGCTCAAGTTGTTTCGTGGTTGATATGGCATGGTTGGCTAATAATAAAGCAGGGACTCCTCGGTCTGCTCGGCGAATAGCTCACGCACCACTTGGCCCTGCCATGCCGGCGGGATGGACAGGCCAAGC
>DATLZJ010000574.1:0-2599 GCA_035574055.1 Caldilineaceae bacterium | reverse complement strand
CGCGCCCGCCGGCAACCCCTTTGTCGGTTTGGCCGGCCACAAAGCCGAGATCTGGGCGATGGGGCTGCGCAACCCCTGGCGCTTCTCCTTTGACCGGCTGACCGGCGACCTTTATATTGCCGATGTGGGCCAGAGAGCGTATGAGGAGGTCAATTTCCAGCCGGCAGACAGCCCAGGCGGCGAGAACTACGGCTGGAACGAGATGGAGGGCAATCACTGCTACGCGTCGAAAGAGTGCCGGCCAGAGCTATATACGCTGCCGGTCGCCGAATATGGGCATGACGGCGCCGACTGCTCGGTGACCGGCGGCGTGGTCTTTTATAGCATGAATGCCCAGCAGCCGCCGGTCTATCTCTACGGCGACTTCTGCTCCGGGCGCATTCGAGGTCTTCAGCGCAGCGGCGCAGGTTGGGCGACTGAGCTTCTCGCCGAGACCGGGTTGAGCATCTCTAGCTTTGGTTATGGCCCGGCGGGCGAGGTCTATCTGGTCTCCTTCAACGGGAGCATCTACCGGATTGGCGAGGAAGGCGAGCCGATTCCGGAGCTGCGCCTGCGGCTCCACTTTCCGACCATTCAGCGGCGCGCCGGTTGACGGCGACCGGAGTGCATGATCCAGATGATCCGCGTGCTCTATCGCCACCGCAGCGGCGCCATTGTTGACAACCTGTCCGAAGACCAACTGGCAAGCGCGGTCAAGGACCCAAGCGCGCGCCTCTGGATTGACCTGCTGGCGCCTACCGTTGAGGAACAGCGGCTGATTCTTGAGAAGCTCTTCCGCTTCCATCCCCTGGCCGTGGAAGACGCGATGACCGAAATCCACCTCCCCAAGCTGGATGACTACGGCGGCTACCTCTACCTGGTGATCCACACCATCCGGCTGGGGGAAGAGCGCATGGACATCCATACGCATGAGATTGACCTCTTCCTCGGCCCGAACTACCTGATCACACTGCACGACACGCCCAGCGCCACCATAGACCGGCTTTGGAACCCAAGTTACCATCAGGAGAAGGGGCTGGCGCGCGGCCCGGTGTTGCTGCTCTATGAGCTGCTCGATAAACAATTGGACGGCTATATCCCGCTGCTGGACCAGTTCGAGGCGCGGGTGGAGGAGCTAGGCGACCTGATTTTCCTGCAGCGGCGTATAGATGAAAACGCCCTGCTCAATGACATCCTCACGGCCAAGAGCAGCGCGCTGCGTGTCCGCCGTATTCTGCTTCCCCAGCGGGAGGTATTGGAGCATTTGGCCCACGATGACCTGAGCGTGATCCCCGCCGATAGCCGCATCTATTTTCAAGACCTCTATGACCATATCCAGCGGTTGGCGGACCTGGCCGACTCCATGCGAGAGCTGGTCAACGGGGTGATGACGATCCACCTGACGCTGTCCAGCAACCGGCTCAACGAGATCATGAAGCTCTTGACCATCATCTCGACCATCTTCATCCCCTTGACCTTTGTGGCCGGCGTCTATGGCATGAACTTCGACTATATGCCCGAGCTGCGGTGGCGGTACGGCTATTTCGCCACCTGGGTGGTCTTTCTTGCGATTGCCGCCGGGATGCTCGCCTGGTTCCGCCACCGGCGCTGGATTTGAGGGCGTCCCTCCCCGGAGGATTGTGAGATCCAAACGTGTAGGCTCAAAACGCATAGGCTCAAGACGCGTAGAATCGAACCAGATGCGCCTACCGGAAATATCAGCGCATACCAAACGCACCTGGCGGCGCATACGCCGCGACTATTCAGCCGGGGGGGTCGCCTATCGCCGGCTGGACGGGACAGGCCAGGTGCAGATCGCGCTGATCGCGACTAAGGGCGGGGCGCGCTGGCAGTTGCCCAAGGGGACTCTGGAGGAGGCGGAATCATCGCTGCAAGCGGCCGTCCGGGAAGTAGCGGAGGAGGTCGGGCTGCTCACCGAGCATGAGCGCTTCCTCAAGACCATAGATTACTGGTATTGGGACACCTACCGCAAGGAGGTGCCGGAATTGGTCCACAAGTCGGTGGACTTTTATCTGCTGCGGGTAGTCGGCGGCGCACTCTCCGATGCCAGCTATGAGGTAGACGCCGTGGGCTGGTTTACCTTCGAGGAAGCCCTAGCGCTCCTCACCTTCGACGGCGAGCAGGAGGTGGTGGCGCTGGCGCGGCGGCTGCTGGCTCCTGATTAGCGTGCCATTCATTCCTTTGGCCGGCGCTACCCGATATATCCAGATACCAGATAGATGATGCCTGTACTGCCACAACTTACACTCAACGACCTGCAAACCTTTATTGACCATCACAATCTCCGGGCGCGGCTGATCCGCGATATCGGCCATACGCCAACCGTCCCCGCCGCCGCGGCTGTGCTGGGCGTCGAGCCGGACCAGATCATCAAGACGCTGCTCTTTGTGCTGAACGCCAGGGAACAGGATGGGGTCCCGCCCGCTGTGGTGGTCATCGGCAACGGCGAGAACCGCATTGACAAACGGGCGTTGGGCCGGCGCTTTGGCCTCACCCCCAAGCGCGTCAAGCTGGCGGACCCGGCGACGGTGCTGGAGCTGCTCGGCTATCCCGCCGGCGGCGTGCCGCCCTTCGGCCATCGTACCCGCCTGCCTGTACT
>DATLZJ010000573.1:0-3867 GCA_035574055.1 Caldilineaceae bacterium | reverse complement strand
TGTCGTCTCGATAGCCCTCCTGTTGGCCGCGTGCCAGGTGATTGAGGTCGAGGGGCCTGAGACTATGCCCCCATCACCGACAAAGCGCTCTCCAGCCCAGGAGCAACTTGCTGCCATGATTCTCAATACGCAAGGGGATATCGCCCCAGTTCATGACGTGGTCATGAGCAGGGAAGGGACAATATATTATCTCTTCTCGACCGGCTTGGGGATTCCTATCCGCTGCTCTGATGATATGGTTCGCTGGCGTTTATGCGGGAAGGTGTTCGCAACTTATCCGGATTGGGTGGGGCAGGCGATACCCGGCGTTGAGAGCCTCTGGGCGCCGGATGTCCTCTTCCATGAAGGCAGATATTTCGTCTATTATGCGGCTTCTACCTTTGGCTCAAACCGTTCACTAATTGGGCTGGCAAGCAACGTCACTCTTGACCCCAAGAGTGAGGACTATGAGTGGGTAGATGAGGGCGAGGTGATTTCATCACAACGAAGCGACAACTACAACGCCATTGATGCTAATCTGACCTTCGACGCCAATGGGCAACCCTGGCTCGCATTCGGCAGTTTCTGGAGCGGTATTAAGCTGGTTAGAGTCGATCCGGCCACGCTTAAGCCAGCGCCAGGAGCAGAACTTATCTCGATTGCCGCCAATCCCGGCACCACAGCAATCGAGGGCGCGTATATCATCCGCCGGCAGGGCCTCTACTATCTGTTTATCTCCCACGACTACTGTTGTCGAGGTGTCGAGAGTTCCTACAAGATTAAGGTCGGGCGCTCCGAAGCAATCACCGGCCCGTATGTGGACAGGAACGGCAAGACACTGATGGAAGGTGGGGGGACACTGGTGTACGATGGCTCCGAGCGTTGGCGCGGCCCCGGCCACAACTCGGTCTATGTGGAGAACGGCAACTACTTTATGGTCTATCATGCCTATGACGCCAGCGCAGCCGGCACACCGACTTTGCGGATCGAGCAGCTCAATTGGGATGAGGGAGGCTGGCCCCTATCTCCTAGCGCGGCGCTCGGCAGGTAGGCTCTCCCCACACCGGCGTTCACTTGCACATTCTCGTCACATCCGCTACCATATGCCCACGACCGGAAGCCAGCGCGTCGGGGGAACAGTAAGCCTTGCGGTTTGCTGTGCGCTGGCTTCCGGTGCTTTTTTGCTTTGTCCCCTTCCGATACTCTATTCCGCTTCGCTACTTGTACCGGTCTCATCTTGTGCCAAATACTGCTCAAGGGCAGCTATAGCCTCCGCACCCCCGTAACAGACCACCGTCAGGTAGCCAAACCGGGCCAAAGCCTCAATCCACTGCTGTTGCGCCGGCGTGAGTTGATTTGCCCCCACCTTTAGCTCGATCCAAAGTCCGTGGTAGCCGCCTCGCGGAACAGGCAGAAACAAGTCCGGCACGCCAGGCTTGACGCCTTCGGCCTTGAGCTTGGCAGCGACGGCGGCATGACGATGGCCGCCGTT
Organism: Caldilineaceae bacterium; assembly: GCA_035574055.1. Classification (GTDB taxonomy): domain Bacteria; phylum Chloroflexota; class Anaerolineae; order Caldilineales; family Caldilineaceae; genus QEUY01. Next base: position 2,396 of record DATLZJ010000573.1, on the reverse strand, counting down.
GGGAATGGCGAACAGCCAGCGCAGCGCCGGATAGCGGCCCTCGTGGGCAGCGGCCCAGGCGAAGAGCGCCGCCTGCTCGTCATGCTCGCTGCGTCCTGAGCGCGCCGGCGGGCGTGAGAGCGCATCCTCGATGATCTGAATATCGGGGTTCTGTTGCGCCTGTCGCCAAGCGATCTCGCCCCAGCGCATCGAATCGCTTTCCGTGTCACTACCTCAGACGCTGCCGGCAAAGAAGCCCACTTCCCATAGCGCCGCCGGCGCTTCCCACGCCCACAGTCCCTGCTTGCCGGTCGCCGGCATCGGCTCCGGCAACCGCTGCACATCCTCCAGCTTCCAGGCATAGCGGCCTGCACGATAGTCGCCGAAGACCCGCTCCAGATCGCTCAGCTTTTCGACAAACGCTGAAACGTACCCCCAAAAAGCCCGAATCCAGTGCATTACATGATCGCTCATCCTATACGCCAATGCCCTGGAGGATGGCGCAAACGATGCTCTATTGGCCGTGGTCGGCCTGGGCTGCCTGGACGAACTCCGGGTGCTGGCCGGCCATGTGGCGCGCCAGGTCTTTGAAGTATCGGTTGCAGCAGGGGCATACGCCATGCGCCACCCGCTTTCTCGTCTTGGTGAGTTGCCCTTTGACGGCGCGCAGCCGGTTGCGGGTATGCTGATGATCGGCCTGCTCGGCTCGATACCAACGCTCGTATTGCTGGCTCTGGCGCTTGGCAGCCGCCAGCTCCTTTTTTAGGCGATCCACCGTGGATTCGCCAAAGCGCAGGGAATGGCCGTTGGGACAGCAGAAGCCGGCGCCGGTCTCGCGCAGCATGGCGAGGAAGGCGTCCTGCAGGCCAAAGACGATGCCACACTGAGCGCAGGTGACAGACTCCAGGCGCAAGGTGATGGTGTTGTTAAGGATGCTCATGCGAGGTGTCTCCTCCAGTCGCAGGTATCAGAGGCCGGAACGTACAAAGACGTTATTCCTTGTGCTCACCTTGCTCCGGTGAGAGCCACGCAGCGCGACAGACCAGAGCAAGCCGCCGAGCGTCTTAGCGACAAACTGCCCGGCTACGATAGCGGGCAGAAAGCCGCCGAAGGCCAGCGTGGGAAAGACCAGGCTATCCACCGCAGCGCCGGCCAGGTTGCTGCCGTTCACCCTGGCAAACCACCCGATGTTGCGGAAAGCGTGATAGCAGAGGGCATCGGCTACGCCGGCCAGGGCAAAGGCGGCCAGCGACGCAAGGGCAATGGAGCCGGCGCTGCGATTGAGCAGATATGACAGCGCAGAACCGGCGGCAATCAACAAGAGCATCTTGAGCCAGAGATTCCGGCCCTGCCAGCGGTCGTGCAGCGCATCACGGCAGGTCAAGTCCAAGCCGACAAAGAGCAGGGCATTTGCAACGGTGATGGATGGGCCGAGCCAAGCGACCAACAGGTTGGCGGCAACGATAGCCGCTAGATAAAGCGCAACATAGATCATGGCGTATCCTCCAGGGTGAACAAGGGCGGCTGCGCCAGTTGTTTGCTGAAGCGTTGGTAGTGGCGGTCAGGGCTGTAGGTCAGCGATGTGCCGTCCACCGAATGGACGCCGAGCAACTGAAAGTGGCGAATGCGGCGTTGGCTGTTGACCCTGCCCACATGAACCCACTTGCCGGCCTGCTTTGCCCGGCGGATGCACCAGTCGGCAGCCGTGGACAATTTCCAGGCGGTCGTGCCGCCGACAAACAATGCATCATAGGCCCACGTCGGCGGCCAGTGTAGGGATTCCAGGCCGTCCTGGGCGACCAGGGCGACCGGAAAGCCAAAGCTGCGAATGCGCCACCCATACCAGCGAAAAAGATCGAGCGTGGCGACGGCGTTGGCGACGACATCAGGAGCGGCGACAAAGACGCAGCGCCGGCGATAGGGGCGCATCGCCCGCAGCCACTCCGCAAAGCGCGTCCAGTCGAACGCGCCGCAGAATGCGCCGTTATCAGCGCACCAGACGGCGCAGTGGGGCGCTCGCTTGCCGCTGCGCGGCGTCATGATCTGGCCCCAGTACGGTTGCCGGCGATCCTGCTTGAGCGGGCTGGCCTGAGGCGTCATGTAGACCATTCGACCAACGGCAATTGCGCGCCCGCTGCGCCACGTTTGGCCCACCGGACGCGCGCTTTGCGTTCGGCGTCGAAGCGCAGATGGCACGGCGCGCAGAGCGCGGCGACACAGACGACGGCCGCGTCGGGCGCATGGTCGGGCGGATAAGTGTGGGCGACGGTCAGAGTGTATCGGTGTCCCTGAAACGGCTCTCCGGGCCGGCGACAGGCTTTGCCGCAGCCCTGGCATATCCACCCGCACGCTTCTTTGATGCTGCGGGCGATGGTGGGCCAATCCAGCGGATAGCGTTCACGCTGCATGGGCATCTT
>DATLZJ010000572.1:0-16072 GCA_035574055.1 Caldilineaceae bacterium | reverse complement strand
CTCTGGTATTTTCAAGAGCGGCAACCCCGAAAAGCGGGCGCGCGCCATTGTCCAGGCCGTGACCCACTACAACGACCCGAAGATTCTGGCCGAGGTGAGCGAGGACCTGGGCGAGCCGATGGTAGGCATCAACCTGGATACATTGAGCGAGCAGGAGCGCATGGCTCCGCGCGGCTGGTAGAGACAGGATGAGCACAAACGGTGCAACGTCGCAGCCGGTAATCGGCGTGCTGGCGCTGCAAGGGGCTTTCCAAGAGCATGTTGCCATGCTGCGCCGGCTGGGCGCGCCTGCCGTCGAGGTGCGCAAGCCGGAGCAACTGGCAGGGCTGGCCGGGCTGATCCTCCCTGGCGGCGAGAGCACCACCATGGGGCTGGTGGCCGAACGCTGGGGGCTGGTGGCGCCGCTGCGCGCCTGGGTACGGGCCGGGCGGCCCATCTGGGGCACCTGCGCCGGTATGATCCTGCTGGCCGAGCGGGCCACCGGCCAGAAGCAGGGCGGCCAACCGCTGTTGGGCGGGTTGGACGTGACGGTTAACCGCAACTACTTTGGCCGCCAGGTCAATAGCTTCGAGACGGTGCTGGAGGTCTCCTGCTTCGCCCCGCCCCAGAGTCCCGCCGTCTTTATCCGCGCGCCGGCCATCACCGAGATCGGGCCGGAGGTCGAGCCGCTGGCCGCGCTGCCGGGGCCGGTCTACGTCGCCGTGCGCCAGGGAAATATCCTGGCTACGGCCTTTCACCCGGAGCTGACGCCGGATACCCGCTGGCACGCGTTGTTCCTGGAGATGGTGAACCAGGCATCCGCAGCGGGCGGCGAATCACCTGAGGCGATCAGCGCCGGCGGCTCACAGCCTGGCGCCGTCCCCTCCTAGAGACCCACCTTCCCACTCCAGCCGCCATCCTGTAAAGGGTGGCTGGGGCGGGAAGGCGCCTTGCTTACCAGCTCCTCTTATTACGGCTCCTGTTATTACGGCGCATGGCGGCGTGTTCTCTCTGATAAATTCTCGCGGATAATGTTGAGAACACCTCTGCCGTTCACGGCCCCTGGCAACGCGTAGGTGCGCTATCCTTACCGCACGATGCGAGGCGGTGCGTGTTCCCGATGGCCCCAAGCGGCAACGCATCCACCAGCGTATCGCCGGCCCGGCCACAGCGTACATCCATCCAGACATCCACAGGAATCTTAGCGAACTACGGACAGGAGCGCACATGGTGAGAAGGCCCCTCTGGCTAGCCATTGGCGTTGGCATTGCTTTCCTCTGGCTCGGCGCAGCCCACGGCGTATTGCTGGCCTTTGCCGGCGAGGCGCGCATGGCGCAAGCCGCCCCCAAAGCCAATCGCCCTGCGCCGCCGGCCGCTTGGGCGAATCAGACGGCAGTGACGCCAACTGTACCGGCGGCAGCCCAAGAGAGCGCCGCGCCCGCCGACCCTCCCATGGACATCAGCGACATCGGCGATTCACCTGCCGTCACCGCCACCACCGCGCCGACCTATTACATCGTCGCGCCGGGCGATACCCTCTACCCCATCGCCGTCGCCCACGGCACGACCGTCGAGGCGCTCATGGCCGCCAATGGGATGAGCAACCCCGACCTCCTCCATGCAGGCCAGGTCTTGACCATCCCCGGCCCGGACGGTGAGCTGCCCGACCCGGCGTTGATGCCGGTCGTGATAGCCGGCGAGACCCTCACCCAACCGCTCATCGTCCCGCGGGGGACCATTACTGAGCGGCTCACCAGCCTGGCCCAGGCCGCAGGGCCAGGGTCGCCCTACTACGGCACGACCTGGCTGACCTACTATGGCCGGCCCACGGTTGAGATCATGGGCATCCTGGGCGAGCACTCACTGGAGGACTTGACGCCCCTGCTGCGCGCCCAGGCCGAGGCCTACGACCGGGCCAATGGTCCCGCCCTCACCGTGACGCCCGCCTTTCACCTGGTCTACGGCATGGCGACCAAAGCGCCCGGCGAGGACAACAGCCACCTAGCCTTTATGGCCGACGAGGAGGTCATGGCCTATATCGAAGCCGCCGAGGCCGAGGGCTGGGCCGTGATCCTGGATGTGCAGATCGGCGCGCTCTCCCCTACTGCGGCCATCACCCCGGCGCTGCGCTTCCTCGCCTATCCCAACGTCCATCTGGCGATTGACCCGGAATTCGCCATGGTCCATCCGGGCCAGGTCGTGCCGGGCGACCCCATCGGCTATGTCACCGCTGGGCAGATCAACCTGGTCCAGGCAGTGGTCAACACCTACCTGGCCGCCAAGCAACTGCCCGCGCCGCGCATCTTGCTGGTTCACCAGTTCCAGAGCAGCATGATCGTGGAGCCGGAGAAGATTGACACGACCACCTATGCAGCGCGCGTGGCGCTCACCCTGTCGGTGGATGGCTGGGGCGGGCCGTGGGGGAAGATCAGCAAGTACAACAGCTTTATCACGCCCGGCTCCCCCTTCGCCGCCTTTAAGCTCTTCTATCGCTGGGATGAGCCGCTGTTGACGCCCGACGAGGCGCTGGGCAACCGGCCCTTCCGCGGCTCCGATTTCTTCATCGAGGTGACGCCCAACCTGATCATCTACCAATAATATATAAATATTATATTGAGAGACAGACGCGTAGGTGCGGCATCCTGCCGCACATGCCTACTGAGGCAAGAGCGTGCGCGCCACGAGTGGCGCCGGATAGCGCACCTACGCAATCGGTATGTCGCTTATTTTGCGAAACTCCTATAATTAGACCGGCTCAGTCTATGAAGCGATAGAGCAGCCGGCCATCCGGTTGGGGCGAGTAGTGGGCAAAGAAGGGGGGGCCGCTCGCCAGGGCGCGCGGGATCAGCTCGTAGAGGTCATCCACCAGGGGATAGTCGTGCAGCCGGGCCACGGGCAGCCATTCGGCTTGGCCCTCAGCCGTTGCTTGAACGTCGAGCCGCTCGCTCTGGGCCACAAAGACAAAGACCAGCACCCCCGGTCGCGGCCCTTGCTCATCGCTGCCCGTGTCAATGTTCACCACCCCGCGCAGGGTCAGGCGCTCCGGCGCCAGCCCTGCCTCCTCCTGTAGCTCCCGCCGCGCCGCGCTCAGCACATCCTCATGCGCCTCCACATGGCCGCCCAGCCCATTGTAGCGGTTGGCCCAAAGCCGTTTGGTGGGCACGCCCCTGATCAGCAGAACCTCCTGCGCGCCGCTCTCCGGGTGGATGGCGGTAACAAAGATCAGGGTGCGCGGGATGGCCTGATAGCGCCGGCGGCCCGCTTCGCGCACCCCCTGCTCATCCGCTCGCATAGCGCGACTCCGCTTAGGCGCGCAGCTCCCAGCAGGCCAGCGTCACCTCTTCTAGATAGGCCACGTCCACCTCGGCGCCACAGCCGGGCGCGGTGGGCACCGTCAGGGTGCTGTCCGGGTTGAGGGTAAAGGGGTTGGTGACGATATCACGCTTGAAGTAGCGGGCATTGGCGCTGATGTCGCCCGGCAGCGTGAAGTTGGGCAGGCTAGCCAGCGCCACATTGCCGGCGCGACCGATGCCCGTCTCCAACATGCCGCCATGCCAGACCGGGATGCCTGCGGCCTGGGCCAGGTCGTGGATCCGCTTGGCGTCGGCATAGCCGCCGATGCGGCTGGGCTTGATGTTGATGATGTCGCACGCGTTTAGCTCGATGGCCCAGCGGGCATGTTCCGGCGAGACGATGCTTTCATCCAGACAGAGGGGCGTGCGCAGCTTGGGCTTGAGCTTGGCGTGGTCTAGAATGTCGTCGTGGGCCAACGGCTGCTCGATCAGGAGCAGGTCGAACTCGTCCAGCTTCGCCAGGTGGTCGGCGTCGGCCAGGTGGTAGATGCTGTTGGCGTCTACCTGGAGCTTGAGGTCGGGCCAGGTGGTACGCACGGCGCGGGTCGGTTCAATGTCCCAGCCGGGCTTGATCTTGAGCTTGATGCGCCGGTAGCCGTCCTCCAGATAAGCATTGACGACCTGGAGTAGGGTATCAATGTCCTTCTGGATGCCCACGCTGACGCCTACGGCGACCCGGTCGCGGACGCCGCCGAGCATGGAGGCCAGGCTGCGCCCCTGGAGCTTGCCAAAGAGGTCCCAAACGGCGAACTCCAATCCGGCCTTGGCCATGCGGTTGCCGCGCACGCGTGCGAAGGCCGGCGTCACATCCTCCGGCCCGCTCAACTCGGCGGCAAGCAGCATGGGCGCCAGAAACTCCTGCTGGATGCTCCAGACGGTATTGGTGGTCTCCTCATTGTAGAAGGGCGCGCCGCCCACCGGCGACTCTCCCCAGCCGATAATGCCCTGGGCATCCACCCGCACGATCACGGCATAGCTGGCATCCTCGCGCCAGCCGGAGGTCTCAAAGACCGAGACATAGGGCAGCTTGACCTTGCGTAGCTCGATTCGTTCAATCCGCATTGTTCTCTCCTGTCTTTTCTCTGGCCCTGGCCTCATGCGCTGGGGGGGCTTTCATCTATAGGAGCTTTGTCCAACCGGCGGCACATTGTAGGTGCGGCCTCTGGCGCCAGGGCATATTCAACAATCGTTCGGTACGGAGGGACCGGATGAGTAGGTGTGGCATCCTGCCGCACAAGCCGGAGCGTGCGCTATCCTAGCGCACCTACTACGGTAACAGGCACGTTACCGAACTTAAGCGTAAATCATCATGATAGCATTCATCGGTTGGATAGCTCGTCCCAGGGTGGCGCATCCTGGGGTCGCCGATAGGCAGTTAATCGGGCAATCTTCTGTACAGACGCTCGCAGACCAGGATATAGTGCCAGCCGTGGCCGGGCAGGTGGATACAGTCTATCAGGGTGTAGCCGGCGGCGAAAGCCTCCTCCAGCGCCGCCCGGAGATATAGCCGCCAGGCCATCGAGAGCGCCGGGTCCGCCCGCCGGATGGCGGCGATATCCTCCGGGATGGGCACGGCCAGGGGTCGCCCATCGGCGACCAGGTCTGGCGGCCCCGGCGTCAAAAAGCCCGCCGCGTTGGTCGCGGATGGCAGGATCATCAACGCGTCCCGCTCCCAGGGTTGGAACTGGCGCACCGATTGGAGATCGTGAAGCGCATACGGGCTGTTGAGCCGCCAGTCTACCTGGCAGCGGTCGCTGGGCACCCCGGCGTTGAGCTGGTCTTGCAACTCGCCATAGAGGTCGCGCATATAGGTGCAGCAGGTTGCGCCTAGCCGGTGGAGGTTGAACACTGCGTTGGGCCGGTAGAGCGGGTCATAGGTCCAGGTGATCCAGTCGGTCAGCCCCTGGTTGAGCACCTCCTGGCGTTGGGCCAGCTTGAGGCGCAGCCCCACCCGCCGGCCCTGCCATTCCGGCAGCACGCCGGTCATGTGGCTACAGAACTTGAGCCTTGGCCCTGCGTCCGGTGTGGCCGGGTCCACGCCGACGCCCAGCCAGCCAAAGGCTGCGCCGACCATGCCGCCCGTGCTGGCCGGTCCATCCGGCGCATAAGCGCCTAGCAGCAGCCCGCCGTTCTTGACCACCGTCACGGCAATGTGGTTGGGCACCAGGTCTACCGGGTCGCTGCCCCAGACCAGGCGAGCCAACGCTTGGAAGTGGCGGCACCCCTCCAAGCCGGTGATAGGGCGAATGGTAATGGCATCAGGGATAGAATCCGTCATTGGGCCGGGGATGTCCTGCCGGCCAGGGGTTGTCGTTAGCCCCATAGCTTGGTGATCTCGTCAGCGGCAAAGGTAGGGAAGTCCTCGGCATGGCCGTGGCGGATGGCGACCAGCGTATGGGCATCCGGCAAGACACGGCCAATGCGCTGGCCCGACCAGCCCTGCGCTTGCCAGGCCGCCACGAGGGCGTCGGCGTGCTCCGGCGCACAGGTGGCGAGCAGCGCGCCGGAGGCGATCACCCCCAGCGGGTCCAAATCATACTCGTTGCAGAGGCGGCGGGCCAACGGCGGCACCGGGATCGCGTCCAGATCGATCTCCAGCCCGACCTTGGCGGCTACGGCCAACTCCAGCAGACCGGTGGCGATGCCGCCCTCGGTCGGGTCATGCATGGCGGTGACCCAGCCGGTCGCCGCGGCCAGGAGGGCGGGCGCAAGGACGCTGATGCCCGGCGTATAGAGATAATTGGCGGCCTCGTCCAGCGCGGCGGGCGTCCAGCCGCGGGCCAGTAGCTCGGCTCGTTTCTCGCGGGCGATGATGCTGGCCCCTTCAACCGGCGCGTAGCCGGCCATGAGCACCACATCGCCGGGGCGGCAGCCGCGGCTGGAGATGTAGCCGTTACGCGGCGCTTCGCCGAGCATGGCGCCCACGACGACCGGCTGGTTCACCGTGTGGGTGATCTCGCTGTGGCCGCCGGCCACCACGATCTGGAGCGCCTTGCAGGCAATCCCGATCTGGGTGAAGATGGCGCGCGCCTGCTCCACCCGGGCGGTGCTGGCGGGCAGCAACAGGGTCGGCAGATAGAAGCGAGGTGTGGCGCCGGTAACGGCCAGGTCATTGGCGCAGACGTTGACCGCATAGTAGCCGATCTCATCGGTGGCGAAGGTAATGGGGTCGCACTTGGCGACCAGCAGGCGCGAATGGCCGGGGGCAAAATCAATGACTGCGGCGTCTTCGCCGACTGCCGGCCCTAAGAGCAGAGAGGGGTCTTGAATGGGTAGCTCGCGCAACAACTCGCCAAGCAGCGAGGCGGGCAGCTTGCCGGGCGGGAGTTGAGCGCTCATGGGACGATATGCACCGGCATGCCCAAGTAGGCCAGCTCAAACAGGGTTGCGGCATCGTCGTCGTCGAGCATGGCGCAGCCAAAGGTTGCGGGCTGGCCGATGAGACCGGTCCAAATCTTTTCGCCCGTATCCCAGCGGACCGGCAGGCCGTGAATGCCGTTCTCGTAAGCGCCTACGTCGTAGATGCCCAACCAATAAGGCATGTCCAGCTCATAGGCTGTGCTCTTCGCCAGCTCCAGCTTGGTCTGGACGGCAAAGGTGCCGGTGCGCGTGATCCATTCGCCGTAGCCGGTGCTGCATGTCCAGGCATGGCGCACCCGCTCTCCCTGAAAGACCCAACATTGCTGGCGGCTGAGGCTGACGAGAAAGCGGGTGCCGGAGAGGGGCGCGGGCGGGCCGTCCAGCGGCAAGGGTGGCGGGCCATAGGGGATACGCAGTGTACGCCCCAGGTAGACGGTCTCCTGGTCGGGCAGGTCGTTGTATTCCAGGATGGCAAGGATGGTGCTGTCGAAGTCGCGCGCCAGCTCCGAAAGGGTGTCGCCCGGCTTGACGGTGTAATAGAAATAGCCGCTGCGCGGGCGCCCGATCTGGATGGGCATCTGCGGCTCCTCATCTTCAGACGCTGCCGCGGCGGGCGGAGGTAGGAGCAGCCGCTGGCCCACATAGATGGCGTCAGCGTTCTCGATGGCGTTGGCCTCCATCAGCTCGGCCAGCGAGAGGCCGTGGGCCTGGGCGATGGCGCTCAGGCTGTCGCCGGGGGCGACCGTGTACTCAATGCTGTCTTCCTCCGGCGAGGCCGGCGCGGGCGGGGCCAATTCGCGGCGGGTCGCCGGCAGGATCAGGGTCTGCCCAACAGCCAGCGGCGCGCCGGTCTCCAGCCGGTTGAGCCGGCGCAGCGCCGTCTCGTCCACCTCCATCTGCAAGGCGATCCGGGCCAGAGTATCGCCGGGGGCGACCGTATAGACGGGATTGAGCGAGGCGATGGGGTTGCCGCTGCCGGTCATGGGGGGAGCCGGCGCGTCCTGGGCCTCGCCGGTGGCGACGGCAGGGGACAAGCGCAGCGCCTGGCCGATGATAATGGTGTTGGGGTCGGCGATGCCGTTGAGCGCCATCAGCTCGGCCGGGTCCATCCCATAGGCGCGGGCGATGGCGGTGAGGGTATCGCCCGGCTGGACGATATGCGTGGCGGGCGGCTCGTCCGGGCGATAGGCCGGGTCTACCGCCAGCGGCGGGGGAGCCGGCGGCGCGGCCGTAGGCAGCACCAGGATTTGGCCGGCGAAGATGGCATCGGGGTCGTCAATACTGTTGAGCGCCATCAGCTCGTCCAGACTCAGGCCGTAGCGCACCGCGATCTCGCTCAGACTTTCGCCCGCCTGCACCGTATGGGTGGGCGAGGCTACCGTCTGGGCCTGCACTGGATGCGCGACGCCAGCCAATAAAATGAAAATCAACCCTAGCCACAAACGCGGCGGAGGAATTCTAGATGCCAAGCGAGTTCCACTTGTTATTTATTAAGCACTTGTTATAAAGGTAGTATTCAGAGTACAGATAACCCGTTCATCCCCCCTAGCGAGTCTGTGCAGGGGCCTGAATCCAATGTTTTACCCACATTCGTCCTGTATGCGCCAGGATCATTTTAGTCGCCGAGCTCTTTTCAAACACAATTGTTGCTAAGTGATAGGCGGTTAGAACCTGCTCTTGAAGCGTCTGATCGGCCTCCAAATCCTCAATTACGACACCCTGATTATGCGCTTCGTTTCCATCAATCCGCCGTCCGTGATTCTTGTGCATCCCTGCATCGTTGAAGTACTTCGCTACAGATGTTCCGAGGGTCTGGGCATCCGCTCGAAGTTATCCCTAGACTACCAAGTGAGGCTGCCCACCATCAAATTATTACTGTAGCGATTATAGCACCCAATATTTACCTACTCAACAGATGGTGCTTTGCAGGGTTTCCTCTTTTGCCTCAACAACCAATCAAACACGAGTTCATGACTTCTCCTACTGGTAGCGCAGTCTATAGCGATTCCTTCATTGAAAAGGCCAAATCTTAAACAGCAAGCTCAATCTCGCGCGCCCGATGGCAGCTCACGTACCGGCCAGGGGCGATGGGTTCCAGGTGGGGCGTTTCCTGCCGGCACCGATCCACTGCATAGGGGCAGCGCGGGTGGAAATAGCAGCCCCGCGGCGGGTTGGCCGGGTTGGCGACCTCGCCTTCGGGGATGATGCGCGCTTTGCGCCGGAAAGGGTCGGGCCGGGGCGCCGATGCCAGCAACGCCGCAGTGTAGGGATGTTTGGGCGACTTGAACAGCTCCTGGGGCGGGCCGACCTCCACCACGCGCCCCACATACATCACCAACACCAGATCGCTGATCTGGTTCACGACGCTCAGATCATGCGCGACAAAGAGATAGGTCAGCTTTAGCTCATCTTGCAAGTCCATCATCAAGTTGAGCACCTGCGCCTGCACCGACACATCCAGCGCCGAGACCGGCTCATCGGCGATGATGAGGCGCGGGTTGGCGGCCAGGGCGCGAGCGATGCCGATGCGCTGGCGCTGGCCGCCGCTGAAGGCATGGGGGAAGCGGCGCATATATTCGGGCCGCAACCCGACGCGGCGCAGCAGATCGGCGACGCGTTGCTCGCGCTCGCTGCGGCTGCCGATGTTGTGGACGCGCAGCGGCTCGCTGATGATCTCATAGATGGTCATGCGTGGATTCAGCGACGAAAACGGGTCTTGAAAGACCATCTGGATGCCCCGGCGCAACGGGCGAATCTCCGACTGGCTCATCTTGGCCAGGTCTACGATGTTGCCGTCATAGGTGCGATACAGGATTTCGCCGCCGGTCGGCTCCAGCGCGCGCACAATGCAGCGCGCCGTCGTGGTCTTGCCACACCCGCTTTCGCCCACCAGGCTGACCGTTGCCCCCTGGCGGATGGTAAAGCTCACGTCGTCCACCGCACGCACGACGCCAACCCGGCGCCGCAAAATGCCGCTCTCGATGGGAAAGTATTTTTTCAGGTGGTTGACCTGGAGCACGATGGCGTCATCGGCGCGGATGTCCGGCGCAGCAGCCACCTGGTCTGAAATCTGATTCATCGCTAAGACCCTGGATATAAAAAACAACTGGCTTCATGCTTTTCGCCCACAGGGGCCAGACGAGGCTCCTTCTGGTCACACAGCCGCGGCATGAAGGCCGGGCAGCGGGGATGGAAGGGACAGCCCGGCGGCCGGTTGTGGGGATGGGGGATTGACCCCTCGATGGAGGGCAGCCGCTCCCGCGGCTTCGCGTCCAGGCTGGGGATGGAGTTAAGCAACGCCTGGGTATAGGGGTGCTTCGGGTTGCTGAAAAGCTCTTTCACCGGCGCCTTCTCGACCACTCTGCCCAGGTACATCACCGCCACTTCATCGGCGATCTCTGCGATCACGCCGAGATCGTGGGTGATGAAGATCATTGCCATATTCTGTTCGGCCTGGAGCCGCTGCAACAAGTTCAAAATCTGCGCCTGGGTGGTCACATCCAGCGCGGTGGTCGGCTCATCGGCGATGAGAATCCGAGGGTTGGTCGCCAAGGCCATGGCGATCATGGCCCGTTGGCATTGGCCGCCGCTGAGACGGTAGGGGTATTCCTTCATGCGCTGGACGGGGTTGGGAATGCCCACATGGCGCAACCATTCCTGGGCGGTTTCCCGGGCCGTGGCCTTATCAACGCGGCTGTGCAGCCGGATGGCTTCGATGATTTGGTCGCCCACCGTGTGGACTGGGCTAAAGGCCGAAATCGGCTCTTGGAAGATCATAGAAATCGCGCCGCCCCGGATCGCACGCATCTCGGCGCTGTCCGGCGCAAACGAGAGCAGATCAACCTGCTGGACTTGCTCCGGGCGAACCTGATGGTTGTAGAGCACCTGGCCGCTGACAATGCGACCGGGCCTGTCCACGATCTGCAAGATAGACTTGGCGGCCACGCTCTTACCACACCCACTCTCCCCCACAATGCCCAAGGTCTTGCCGGGTTGCACATCAAAGCTGGCGCCGTCCACCGCATAGACGACGCCTTCATCGGTGAAGAAATGAGTCTGGAGGTCCTTGACCTGGAGTATGGGGCCGGCCGGGTCGGCTAACCCGATGTGCTGTTGTGAAAGGGCTGTCTCTATCGTTGCCATGTTCTTGCCTTTGTGGGTTTCTCCGGTCGCCGGCCCATTGCGCCGCGGGTGAGCGATACGGAGATGAGCGATGCAGGGGCTAGCTGTACGGATCAGCGGCGTCGCGCAAGCCGTCGCCCATGAAATTTAGGGCCAAGATCGCCACGATGACGGGCACTGCCGGAAGCATCAGCCAGGGCGTAAGCGCGATCGCCTGCACGTTTTGGGTCGCCTGCAACAAGACACCCCAACTGATGGCCGGCGGGCGCAGACCCAGCCCCAGAAAGCTCAGGGCCGTTTCGCTGATGATCATAAAGGGAATCGCCAGGGTCGCCGAGGCGATGAGATGGCTGTAGAAGGACGGCACCATATGGCGGAAGATGATGCCCTGCCACGTGGCCCCCGTGACCAGGGCAGCGGTGACAAAGTCCTCCTCACGCATTGCCAGAAATCGGCCCCGCACCACACGCGCCAGGTCGGTCCAGGCAAAGAGCGAGACAATGACCGTGATCGCGAAATAGATTTGCAGGATGGACCAGTCGGGGGGCAGCGCCGCGGCCAGCCCCATCCACAGGGGAATGGTCGGGATCGAGCGGATGATCTCAATGGTGCGCTGAATGATGTTGTCAATGACGCCGCCGAAGAAGCCGGAGACGCCGCCCAGGGCAATCCCCAAGGCCAGGCTTAGGGTGACGCCGATCAGCCCGATGGTCATGGAGGTTCGCGTGCCGTAGATGATGCGCGAGTAGAGGTCCCGCCCTTGCGTATCCGTGCCCAACAGGAAGATCGTCTCTTCGGCGCTGTCGGTTTCGGGGTCGCGCACGCCCAGCAGATGGCGGTTGGAGGGGATCAGGCCCAGAAACTCGTACTCGAAGCCCTGTGCAAACAGTTGGAGGTCAATTTTTCTGGAACAGTCCTGCTTGTAGATCTTCTGCATCGTATAGGCATCGCGCTCTCCCTTGACCCCGCAGACATGCAGCCGGAACTCGCCGCCGTCAAAGAGATAGACCGGCTGCGGAGGAATGATGGCGCGCGCCGAGCGGCCTGCCCGCGGATCGCTGGTCGCCAGGAATTCCGCCCCCAAGGCCACCAGGTAGAAGAGGAGCACGACAACCGCAGCGGCCAGCGCCAGGCGATGTCGCTTAAACCGCATCCACATCAACTGCCGCTGCGAGGCCACGCTCAGGCGCTCTTCCACCTGATCGGCGACGTCGCCCGCCGGCTTGTATTGAGGCAGAACAGTGCTTTCTTGATTCATGCCATCTTGCCCTTACCAGTGGGGCGTGACGCCCCATGAAGCGTGCGCTATTGCATCCGGACCCGGGGATCAATGATGCCCAGGAGAATATCCGAAAGTAAGGTGCCGATCACGGTCATGACCCCGATCAGCAGGATAATGGCCCCGGCCAAAAACATGTCCTGCGACAACAACGAGCGCAGCAACACAGGCCCTACCGTCGGCAGGCTGAGGACCACCGAGACAATCACGCTCCCTGAAACCAGGAACGGCAAAATATAAGCGGTCAGGCTGATGATGGGGTTGAGGGCCAGCCGCACCGGATATTTGAGGATGAGCTGCCACTCCGACAGGCCCTTGGCCCGCGCCGTGATCACATAGGGTTTGCGCAGCTCATCCAACAGGTTGGCGCGCGTGATCCGGATCAGAGAGGCTGTGCCCGAAGTGCCCAGGACAATAATCGGGATGATCATATGCTTGAGCAGATCGATCACCCGCCCCGTGCTCCACGGCGCGCTCACATATTCAGGGGAGAAGAGGCCGCCGATGCTGAAGTCGTAGAGGTCCCAGGCAAAATACATGAGCACCAGGGCCAGCAGGAAATCAGGCACGGCCAGCCCGGTAAAGCCCAGGAATGTGGCGACATAGTCGGGCAGCGAGTACTGGCGCACCGCAGAGTAGATGCCGATGGGGATCGCCACCACCCAGACAAACACCACCGTGCCCAGGGCCAGCAAAATGGTCAGGAAGAGCCGCTCGCCGATGACCTCCGTGACCGGCACGCGGTATTGGAAGGACATGCCGAAGTTGCCGTGTAGGATCTGCCAGATCCACTTGCCATATTGCACATAGACCGGTTGGCCCAGGCCAAAATACTCGCGCAGCGCGGCCGCCTCCTCCGCCGAGACTTGATCGCCTTGGGCCTCCAAGGAGGCAATATAGGAGGTCACATAGTCGCCGGGCGGAAGCTGAATGATGAGAAAGGAAAGGACCGAGACGGCGAAGACCGTCAACAGACCATAGAAGATCCGTTTGATGAGGTAAGCTACCATAGCTGGTTCCCTGTGGACATGAGTCTGTGGACGCGAACCCGTGGGCGCCGGCCTGTGGGCGTTCAGAAGCGGCGTCCGGGTGGGACTGGGGTGGCGTTACGCGCCGGTCCACGACGCCGGCCGCCCGCGTAGGCCAGGAGGCAGAGGCGCTTTCCACCTCCTGGCCTACATGCTCACACGGGCGAGGCTATCGCCCGCCGGCGGCTTCGCCTATTCCTGGATCATGAAGAACTGCTCAGGATAGCCGTTTCCGGGTGTCTGTGCGTAGACCACCCACTCCATGGGCTTGGGGATGTTGCGCACATTGTTCTTGATCAGTGTGGTATAGACCGGAATGTCCACGACAATGCCCAGGATGGGCTGGTTGTCACACATGATCTCGGTGCCTTCGATATACAACTGCTGGCGCCTGTCCGGATCAGATTCCCGCATCGCCTCCCAGTGCTTCAGCACCTGCTGCTCGACCCATTCCGGCCCTTCATATGCGGCCACATCCGGCTCCGGGTTGTCCGCCCAAACGGCGGCCACCGGCGCCCATCGCTCGGTGGGGAGCAACCTGGGCAGCGCAGCCGGATTGTACTCGCCGGTCTCGAAGAGGCTCATCATGGGTTCGTTGGCCTCGCTGCGCTCGACCCAGAGGCTGCGCTCCACGGGGTTGACTGTGAGGTGGATGCCGATGTTCTCGGCCCACATCTGGGCAATGCGCTCCGCGATCTCAGGGTAGGGCAGGAATGCGCCGCTCACCGCATCAATGCGCAGCGAGAGCCGCTCCCCGCTGGGCAGGAGGCGGAAACCCTCGCTATCCCGCTGGTCCAGGCCGATGGAATCCAGAATTTGGTTGGCCTCGTCGGGGTCAAAGCGACCAAACTCCTGGTCCCAACGGTCGCTGGTGTAGTAGGGCGGGGTGTCTGCCGGACAGAGCGACGCCTCTGTGCCCACACCCAGGAAGAAGGTCTCATTCAACTCCGAACGCTCGATCGCCAAAGAGAGCGCCTTGCGGAAGTCCAGGCTCCCCACCGTGTACTCGGCGATCTCCGGGTCTCCTTGCCAGTCCATGTTGAAGTAGATCGCCGCCGGATGGCGGGTGCTGCTGCCCCAGAAATCCACAAAGTAATCGCCGGCCTGCTCATTCTCACGGATCACCGGCAGCTTGGCGAAATCAATGTGGCGCCCCTGTACCGTGTAGTTGCCGGCGATGGCGCGCAGGTTGAGCACCTCCAGCTCCTCGACCAACTCCAGCGAAATCTGGTCAAAGTAGGGCAGTTGGTTACCCTCGGTGTCGACGCCGACAAAGTAGGGGTTGCGCTCCAGAATAAACTCGCTGTCGGCAATGCGCGTTACCGGTTTCCAGGGGGTCGTGACCGGCAGCTCCGGGTTCATGGCTGCATCGTTTTGGGCCAGGAAGTAGAGGTTCCAGCTCTCATAGCCGGCCTCGGTCGCCTTCTGATTGGCCTCCTCCTCGCCGATGAAGTCGGGATGGAACTGCTCCAGATAGTGCCGCGGCGCGACCAGCCCCAAGCCATTGCGCCCGTTCTGGAAGTGCCCTGCGACGGTGCTGGTCGCCAGCGTCTCAGCCCAAGAGGGGAAGGGCGCGGCAAAGATCATCTTGATGGTGTAGTCATCTACCTTCTCGAACTGCACCAGCTCGTCGCCCCACATCAGATACCAGGGGATGGAGGGGACCAGTTGCTCGTTTTGCAGGATATGCTCATACCAGAACATGTAGTCGTCGGCCGTGTAGGGCGCGCCGTCGGACCACTTCATACCGTCGCGCAGGTGGAAGGTCCACTCGGTGGCGTCCTCGTTGGCCTCCCAGGACTCGAAGAAGCGGGGCCTGATCTCGTTGGCGCCCGTGTTCCAGAAGATGCCGTAGTCATTGTTCCATCGCTCGATATTCTGGCGATCGCCTGGGCCGGTGAAGGCGCGGCGCAGGGTGCCGCCATACTGGCCGATCATCTCCGCCGGCTGGATGACCAACGGCTCGGCTGGGAGGCGCTCCTCGACCGGCGGAAGCTCGCCTGCCTGAACCATTGCGGCCAGCATCGGCGCTTCCTGGAAGGAGGTGGGCACTGTGTCGGCTATCTCAGGCCAGCAGGGGCTTTCCCAGGTGCAATTTTCGCGTTGCGCCTGATATTCGTTGGCGGGCGCGCCCGCCGGAGCCTGCGCCGCGGCCTGTTCACCCGCCCCTTCGCCCACTGCTTCACCAGCCTGTTCAGCCGCCTCAGGTCCGGCCTCCGGTTCTGGGGCCGGTGGGGAGCTACACGCACCGATGACCAGCATCACCGCGAGCGCCATCAGCGGCCAGCCAGACACTCGCAACCAGGAACGCTTCTGAAGCATGATGGTCCTCCTGTCTACTGTGTATGGGACTGTATATAAACTACATGTCAATAGGCTAATCAAAGAGCGGATTGCCGCCGCGGAATGCCCCCTCGATGCCGATATACCACTTATTGCTCAGATACTGCACATAATTGTCCTGGAGCATGGTGCGCAGCGCGGCGTTGAACGGGTCCGCCAGATCACTCTCCGGTGGGAAGATAAAGCCAAAGCTTTCGGTCGCCAGGGCAGGGCCGGTGATCTTCAACTGCTCCGGGTTGGCCCCCACATAGCCTTTGCCCGTCGCCGTGTCGGTCAGCACTGCATCTACATCGCCGTTGATGAGCGCCTGCACCGCGGCGCCAAAGTTCTCGAAGAGGATCAGCCGGTCGCTGTTCTCGTCGCCGCCCAAAATCTGTTCTACGGCCAGGAAATAGCCGGTGGTGCCGGCTTGGGAGCCGATCCGCAGCTCCGGGTTAGCGGCCAGCTCCCCGGCGTTGATAAAGCGCTCCTCGCCGGCGCGCACCAACAGATATTGCTGGCTGGTCATGTAAGGGATCGAAAATGTGACCTGGGCGGCCCGCTCATCGGTGATGGTAATACCGTCCATACCTACGTCATACTGTCCTTGGCTCACCGCTGCGATCATG
>DATLZJ010000571.1:0-3977 GCA_035574055.1 Caldilineaceae bacterium | reverse complement strand
GAAGGATGCTGTGCATGTCCACCTCCTGTGGGATCTGCCTGGATGGTCTATCCAAAGAAGCTGCGTATGCGGTTGTGGGAACTGTCAATTGAGGCCGATTGAGAATCCAACGGGTTTGCGCTTGATATAGACCTTGATCTTGATATAGACAATGACACGCGCTGCCGGCAGTAGCATACTAGGGGTGTAGCCCACGCGCAAGCGGCGCTTGAATGCGTACAGGGCATACGTTCAGGTACGAAGCGCAACATTCAGCGAGGGGGCTTGCTGGTACAATCCGAGTACGGGCTGCCGGTTTGGACTGTCGCCGGAGGGTGGGGGCTGGAGTATGGGGACACGCCGGGGACGCGAAGGCAGTCTGCCGTTTGCGCCAATCCGTGATAGGATTGCAGTACAGACACGAGGGGAACTCAGGAAGAACCAGCAGAACGACCAGAAAGGAAGACCCAACAGGAGAACGCGCAGCCGGGCGACCAGGCGCGCCTATCTCCGGTGGCGGAGATCAGCAATGACTGAGGAGACGGCCAGAGAGGGTGGAATGAGCACGTTTGCCGAATTTTATGGGCCGAATGCAGCCTATGTCCAGGAGTTGTACGAACGCTATCTCGCAGACCCGCAGTCTGTGGACCCGGCCACGCGCGCCTATTTTGCGCGCCTGGCGCCTGCGCCGCCTAGCGTGGTTGTCGAGGGTGTTCGGGCGGAGGGGCTTGGCAGACTCGACAAAGTAGTGGCGGTAGTCAACCTTGCCAATGCTATTCGCGAGTACGGCCATCTGGAGGCGCAGTTGGACCCGTTAGGGACGCCGCCGCCGGGCGACCCGGCCCTGCGGCTGGAATCGTACCAGCTTACCGAGGCGGAGCTGCGCGCCATGCCCCCCGACCCGGTTGGCGGCCCTTTGGCCGATGGGGCGGCCTCGGCCTGGGATGCATTGATGGAGCTACAGGCAGTCTATTCCGGCGCCACCGGCTATGATTACGACCACCTGCGCCTGCCCGATGAGCGCCAATGGCTGCGCGAAATGGCCGAGTCGCGCCGCTTCTGCCCGCCCAATGATCCGGTCAATCGCCGCGCCATTCTGGAACGGTTGACCCAGGTGGAGGCGTTTGAGCTGTTCCTCCACCGCGCCTTTCCCGGCAAAACCCGCTTCTCCATCGAAGGGCTGGACATGTTGGTGCCGTTGCTGGACGAGATCATCGGCGAGGCGGCGGAGAGCGGCATCTATGCCACGCTGATCGGCATGGCGCACCGCGGCCGGCTGAACGTGCTGGCCCATGTGCTCAACAAGCCCTATGACCAAATCCTGTTGGAGTTCAAAGACCCGGTGCAAGACGGGGTGATGGCCGAGGGCAACGATCTCGGCTGGTCGGGCGACGTGAAGTACCACGCCGGCGCTCGCCGGGCGCTGGCCGAGGGCGACACGCTGGACCTCCTGGTCTCGATGGCCCCCAACCCAAGCCATCTGGAGCATGTCAACCCGGTGGTGGAGGGGATGGCCCGCGCCGCCGGAACCTTCACCGACCAGCCCGGCCCGCCCCGCTTCGAGCATCGCCGCTCGCTGCCCGTCCTCATCCACGGCGATGCGGCCTTCCCGGCCCAGGGCGTCGTCGCTGAAACCTTGAACATGGCCCGCATCCCCGGTTATGCGACCGGCGGCACCATCCATATCATCGCCAACAACCAGTTGGGCTTCACCACCGACCCGGTGGACGCTCGCTCCACCCTCTATGCCAGCGACCTTGCTAAGGGCTTCAAAATTCCGATTGTCCACGTCAACGCCGATGACCCGCTGGCCTGCATCGAGGCGGGGCGGCTGGCGGTCGCCTATCGCAACCGCTTCCAGCGGGACTTTCTCATTGACCTGATCGGCTATCGCCGCCACGGCCACAATGAAGGCGATGAGCCGCGCTTCACCCAGCCGGAGATGTACCGGCGGATTGACCGCCACCCCAGCGTGCGGGCGATCTGGGCGCGCAAGCTGGAGGAGGAGGGGGAGCTGGCCCCAGGCGAGGCTGACGCCTTGCTCGAGGCGCAGATGGAGCGCCTGCAACGCACGTTGGAGGGGCTGCAAGTAGAGAGCGCCGACCTGGGGCCGGACCTGGAGCCGCCGCCGCCGGGCGCGGCCCGCCGGGTCAAGACTGCCGTAGAGCAGCATAAGCTGGCCGAGATGCTGGCCGCGCTGCAAACGCTGCCCGCAGGCTTCACGCTCAACCCCAGGCTGGAGCGCATCTTGCGCCGGCGCGGCCAAATCCTCGAAGAGCCGGCCGGTCGCCATGTAGATTGGGGCACGGCGGAACAGCTTGCCTTCGCCTCGATCCTGGCCGAGGGGACGGCCATTCGGATGACCGGCGAGGATGTGGAGCGCGGCACCTTTAGCCATCGCCATGCCGTGCTCTTCGATGCCAACACCGGCGAGCCATATACGCCGCTGCAAGCGTTGCCCCAGAGCCGGGCCGCCTTCGAGATTCATAACAGCCCGTTGAGCGAGAACGCCGCGGTCGCCTTTGAGTATGGCTATAATATTCAGTCGCCTGACCGGCTTGTGGTCTGGGAGGCGCAGTACGGCGACTTCATCAATGTGGCCCAGGCCATGATTGACGAGTTTGTGGTCTCTGGGCGGGCCAAGTGGGAGCAGACCCCGTCATTGGTCCTACTATTGCCCCACGGCTATGAAGGCCAGGGACCTGATCACTCGACCGGGCGGTTGGAGCGCTTCTTGCAGCTTGCCGCCGAGACCAACATGCGCATCGCCAACCCCACCACCTCCGCCCAATATTTCCACCTGTTGCGCCGGCAAGCCGCGCTGCTCAAGACCGATCCGCTGCCGCTAATTGTGATGAGTCCCAAAAGCCTGTTGCGCCACCCGCTTGCCATGTCGTCGCTGCAAGAACTGGCCGAAGGCGGTTGGCAGCCGGTCATTGACGATGGCGAAGTTGAAAGCGGTGCAATTGAGCCGGGCGAGGTGCGTCGGCTCTTGCTCTGTAGCGGCAAGGTCTATGTGGACCTGGCCGCCAGCCCGCTGCGCCAGGAGAGCCGCCAGGTCGCCATTGTGCGGGTGGAGCAGTTATATCCCTTCCCACTGGAAAACCTGGAGGCGCTCTTGGCCCGCTATACGGAGCTGGAGGAGGTCGTCTGGGTGCAGGAGGAGCCGGAGAATATGGGCGCGTGGGAATTTGCCAACCCCTTGCTCCGCACCCTGTTGGGGGAGCGGCTGCCGCTGCGCTACATCGGCCGGCCGCGGCGCGCCAGCCCGGCCGAGGGGTCGGCGGCCTGGCACCAGGTCAACCAGGCCGCGATCATCGAGCGGGCCTTGCGCGGCAACGGCCGGCCGATGGAAAGCGCCGCGGACGGCGCAGGCCGCGGCGCGAAGCGGAGCGGCGGCAAGGCGGCCAAGAAGGCGCCGACCAGCGCCGTGGCTGATTCGACGGATATCACCGGCTAGAGCCTTCATTCGTAAAGGGAGTAAAGAGATGAGCATACAGATCGTGGTGCCCGACCTCGGCGAGTCGGTGGTGGAGGCGACCGTCGGGAGCTGGCTTAAACAGGAGGGGGAGCAGGTCAAGGCCGGCGAGCCGCTGGTCTCGTTGGAGACGGATAAGGTAGACCTGGATGTGCCCGCGCCCCAAGATGGGGTGTTGGGCAAGATCGAGCGGCAGGCCGGCTCAGATGTGCGCGTCGGCGATGTGCTGGCCGTCTTGGAGACGGGCGCAGCGCCCGTTGCACCCGCCCCCGCGCCGGAGCGCGCGCCCCAGCCGGCGCAGACGCCAGAGCAGATACCCGAAGCCGGAGAGGAGGCTGCGCCATCGCCGGCCCCCGCGCCCGCCGCGGCCCCCAGTGAGGATGGCGAGCCGGCGGCCAAGCCGACGCCGGTCGCCAAGCGAATGGCCCAGGAGCGCGGCGTAGACCTGGCCGCGGTGGAGGGCGCAGGGCCGGGCGGTCGCGTGACCAAGCGCGATGTCGAGGAGTACCTGGCGCGCCAG
>DATLZJ010000570.1:0-6881 GCA_035574055.1 Caldilineaceae bacterium | reverse complement strand
CCGCTTTATCTTATCTTCAACAGTTGGGGCTGGCTCAACAGCTTCCTTCCACTGATCGTTCCAGCCTTTTTCAGCACCCCGTTCGACGTCTTCCTATTGCGCCAGTTCTTCCGCACCATTCCCGACGACCTCTCCCATGCGGCACGCATCGATGGGGCCAGCGAGCTGCAAATCCTGCTGCAGATTGTGTTGCCTCTCTCCCGTCCGGCGCTGGCCGCAGTTGTGATTTTCACCTTTCAAAACGTGTGGGATGACTTTGTCTTTCCCTTGGTCTTCCTCCAGGACCGCAACCTGAAGACGGTGGCATTGGGCCTGTACGAATTTATTGCCCTCGATCCCTTTGCCACACCCTGGCACTTGCTCATGGCCGCCTCGGTTATGGTTGTGCTACCCGTCCTCCTACTCTTCGCCCTGTTCCAACGCTATTTCATTCAGGGCATTACCCTCACGGGCGTCAAGGGTTAGTGCAACCTTTCTATACGATTTCTTTCTACCTGTTTTGAACGTCTGTTTACACCTTTCTCAAGCCTTTAGGAGGAATCCACCATGCACAAACTGCGAAGAAGACTTCTCGCCAGCACCACGGTGCTGCTTGTCCTGCTCCTAAGCCTTGCCGCCTGTACCCCGGCAGCAGCGCCTGCACCGAGCGGCGACACGGCTGCCGAAAGCGCTGGTAGCGAGAGTGAGGAGAGGAGTGGCGAAAAAGTCACCCTCGAGCTTTGGCACCATTGGTCCACCTCGCGCCATCCCCTGCTGCAGGAAACCGTCGCCAACTTTATGGCGGAAAATCCGGACATCGAAGTTATCGAGACGCTGCAACCGCAAGACGGCATCGTGGAGAAGTTGCTCACGGCCATCGCCGGTGGCAACGCCCCGGACGTCGCCATGCTTCACCGTCGCAACCTGCCGGCCTTTGCCGCTGAGGGTGCACTGATGCCTCTGGATAGCTATATCAGTGCGGAGGGTATCAGCGAAGACTACTGGTACCCCGGCGAATATGCCAGCAATATTTGGGATGGACAGGTCTATGGACTGCCGCTCACCGAGGGTCTCACCTTTATCAACTACAACACAGCCATGTGGGAGGCGGCGGGCCTCGACCCCGACCAGTTCCCAACCACCTGGGATGAGTTCCTCGCCGCGGCTAACCAGTTGACCACCTATAGTGACAACGGCCAGGTGGAGGTCGCCGGCTACACGATTGGCGAAAACTCCGGACGCACGTTCCTGATGTGGCTGCTTGCGAACGGTCAGGCTTCCATCTTCAGCGACGACCTCCGCACGGCGCAAGTCAATACGCCAGCAGCAGTCGAGACCCTTACCTTCCTCAAGCGACTGGTTGATGAAACCATGGGAGGCTATCAGAATGTCCAAGCCTTTGCTGCCGCTTCATCAGGTCTCGACCAGCCGCCCTTCGCCATGGAGACCTCGGCCATGGAGACCGGCCAGGCATGGCAGTTCTTGGTCTTCCAAACCGCGAACCCCGACCTGCAATACCGGCTGGCGCCCTTCCCCGGCGGGCCGAGCGGCAACGGCCCCGTCGCCGTGAACCAGGCATCCTGGTCCTACGTCATTCCCCAGGGGACTGAAAACCCGGACGCGGCCTGGCGGCTGCTCAAATACCTCACTGTGGACGAGGGCGCACAGGAGTTCCTGCTGGCCCAGGACCGAGCCTCGCCTGTGGTGCAATACAATGAGGACGAGGCCTATGCCAAGACCCCCCACTGGGATGAGTTCTTGGCTATCAGCGCCAATAGCCGGACGATTGTCGTCTCTCCCATACAACCTCAGGTGGAAGAGGTGTTGAACGAGTTGACGGAGCGCGTGTTCATTGGCGATATGACCCCTGAAGAGGGTGCGGAATGGGCTAACCAAGAAGTGCAGGACTTGCTCGACGAGTTCTGGGCCTCGCGCTAGCGTCCCCCTGTCCCCTGTCTAGACAATAATCGCCTAGACAGGGGACACACGCAAACCCATTATGCTGGAAGAAGGCAGCATTGTGCAACCTAGTACCTTTCGAGGCGTCTACGCCATTCTAGTTACCCCGTTTGATACATCTGGCGCGCTCGATGAAGCCAGCCTGCGCCGCTGTGTGGAATTCTGTGTGGCCGGCGGGGCCAGCGGCATCGTCACCCCGGTCAACGCCAGCGAGTTTACCACCTTGACCGACGCCGAACGTGCGCGGATTGCAGCCATTACGGTGGAGCAAACCGCGCGGCGCATTCCCGTAGTCATCGGCGTTACCGGCGCTTCCACCCACCATGCGATGGTCCTGGCCCAGACCGCTGCCGCCTGTGGGGCAGATGCACTCATAGCCATGCCCCCCTATGTGCGGAAGAGCAATCTCACCGAGCAAGAGATCTATGACTATTATGCAGCACTAGCGCGCGCGGCGCGGCTACCGATAGTCGTTCAAGATTATATTGCCCCAGTAGGCACCCCAATATCTATCGCCCTGCTCATCCGCCTGTTCAATGAGATTGATGAAGTGTGCTATCTCAAGGAAGAATCCAGCCTAGCCGGTCAAAAGATGACCCAACTACTAGAGCAGGCCCATGGACAGATTGGCGGGATCATGGGCGGCGCGGCAGGTCGCTTCCTCCTCGATGAGTACCGGCGCGGGGCTGTTGGCACCATGCCAGCCTGTGAGGTCGTCGATCTCCACGCCCAACTTTGGCGTTTACTGGAAAGCGGCGACGAGGCCACGGCACGCGCTTTTTACATGCGTTTATTGCCCCTGCTCAATATGGAGGCGCTCTATAGCTTCACCCTCTACAAAGAAGTTCTTTGTCGCCGCGGGATCATCGCCACCACCTTCAGCCGGATGCCCGGTGCGGGCACTCTTGATCGTTATGACCATCTCGAGTTGGACGCCATCCTGGCAGAGCTAGGACCACTCTTCACCGTGCGTGAAGCGCCGATCTTGTAGCCAACGAACCACACAGCGCCTATCCCTCGAAAGTGCCTTAGGGTTCTCCAGTCTTCCCTTTCGTTTAATTCGGATCTATAACCCTATCAAAAGTGTAGGACTCGACGAGCCTTTCTCCAATCGCCAACCGTAGGCGCTTGGCAGATTGGTTTTCACCGGTGTGCCTTCCACTCAATACACCTCCTCGCTAATACGCTGGAGAAAAACCATGTCTTTGACCAACGGATCCCTGAGCCGTCGCTCCTTTCTGCAGCTCTCCGTCCTACTCGGTAGGCGGAGTACTGGCTGCAGCCTGTGCGCCCGCGGCTACGCCTGCGCCCCAGGCGGCTGCTACGGAAGTCGCCACGCCAGCGCTTGCCTTTGAGATCCCAGACAGCGGCGCCGCCATTCCATCAGAGGCCATGACCCTGCGCTGGACCGAGAGCAGCCAGTTCAGCCACGCCTTTGCCCCAGTTCTTTGAAGCCTATCAGCAGAAGTACTCCAATATCACCGTCCAGTACGACAATCTACCCGACACCGAGCTGGCGACGGTCCTCCAGCTTGCCTTCCAGAGCGGCAGTGTACCCGATGTCTTCCGCTTACTCCCCGATATTATCGAGGGGGCGCAGGCCGTGGCCCAAGGGTTGGTGCAACCGCTCGACGAAGTGATTCCGAACCTTGAGGTTTGGAAAGCCGCCTTCCCGCCCGGCTCCTTCACCGAGGGCGTCAACGTTTTCAACGGGAAAACCTATACCTTTCCCATATTGGGCCGCTTCTCGCAAGTTCTCCAATACAACTGAGGGTATATGGAGGCTGCGGGCTATGATCCCGTCGCAACCCCGCTCACCTGGGAAACCTTCCGGGACGCAGCCAAGAAAATCATCGAGGCTGGCGCTGGGGCCTACTTTGGCCTGACCATTGGCGGCTCAGACATTGGACGCTGGTCGTCGTTTGTCAACAACTTCGCCATGCGCGCCGGCGCGTCCCGCGGTGAGTTCAACTACCTGACCGGCGATTATAACTACACCAGCGAACCCTACCTCGCCGCCATCGAGCTGCTGGCCCTGAAGGATGACGGCAGCATCGTACCGGGGGCCGTTTCCATCAATAGCGACCAGGCCCGCGCCATGATGCCCCAAGGCCAGGCGGGCATGATCATCAATGAGACCGGGATTGTGCCCTTCTGGATCAAGGAAAGCCCGGACTTCGACTTTGATATTAGCCGCATCCCCACACCAGAGGCCGAGCCGTCCGGCTATATCTATTCCGGTCCTCCCGGCGGCTTCTACTGGCTGTCGGCCACCAGCGGGCATCCGGCGATCGCAGGGGATATCTTTGCCTTCATCGGCAGCGAGGAGGGCCAGCAGACCTGGCAGCGAGTCGGCGGCGCGTTGCCGGTCATCTTCCCATCGGCCAACCAGGTGGAGTCGCTTGACCCGCGGCTGCGCCGGGGCTATGTCATCTTTGATGAGACCATGCGCATCGGCCCGGATCCGGCAGTGCGTGACCCGGATGCCTCTCTCGTGTGCTAGGAGATGCGCCCGCTGCAGCCCAATTTCGGCACCCTGCTCCAGGGGATCTTTACGGGCCAGGTGGCAGACCCGCAGGCAGCCATGCAGGACCTGCAAGACCGCGCCAATGCAGAGTTGGACCGGGCCATCGAAGCCGCCGTAGCCAAGGGCGCTCAAGTATCGCGTGAGGATTGGATCTTCCCCAACTGGGACCCAAGCACCAATTACACGGAGGCCGATTACGCCGCACTGTAAAGACGTTGTACAGGCGCTCTCGCCATGCTCTAAACATGCCAATAGTCTAATACCGGTGTTGGGCTGGCCGCACTATCACAGGCCCAACACCGGCTTGCCCTGAAGGACTGATCACCCTATGTCTGCCAACCTTGTGGGAGTATCGCCGCCCACCATCCCACAACCGCGCCAGGTGTCATGGCGCAACCGTATCTGGCAAGCGCGCTGGTGCTATCTTTACATGTTGCCCACGCTCCTGCTGGCGACCTTCTTTCATATCGCGCCGGGCGCCATCAACGATACCCTCTTCGGGACGATTGACCACCTGCCCACGCTCTTAGGGCTTTGTGGCATTGCGCCGTCAGTCCCTCTTCACGGCCAGGATTTCGCCCCGCTGATGCTGGGCGGCGCCCAACCCTCAGTGGAATCCCTCTTCTTGATGGACATGGTGCGGATGGACGAGTCGGATATTCAGAATCTAGGGGAATGGCGCGGGGTGCGCACGCCACGCTATACCTATGCGCGGCAGGTGACCGCCAGCAGCCCGCGCCCCTGGTTGCTCTATGACAACGAGGCAGACCCCTATCAGCTCACCAATCTGGTTGATGACCCGTCCTGCGCACAGGTGCGCGCTGCGCTCGATGCCGAAGTAGATGCTTGGCAGGCGCGGGTAGGCGATCCCGGCCTACCAGGAGCCGACCTGATGCGGCAGTTGGGGCTGGTTGAGCTATGGAACGAACGCGAACGGCTACAACACCCGCACGCTCCCCAGTTGATTTGAGGGTGGAGAGCAGGCTGCTTAGCAAGCGGTATCACCTTCCCAACAGACTGGACAGGCCTGTCGTCAGCACATTGCGCAGCAGCAAGGCCAACAGGAGGGGCGGCAGGATGGAGATCATCACCCCAACCGCAATCAAGGTATAGCTGGCATCTGGGTTGTTGGCGACTGCCGAGATGAGCACCGGAATGGTCTTGGCGTTGATGGTCTGGGTGGTGAAGAGGGCAAAGGGAAATTCGCTGTAGCTGAAGAGAAAGGCAAAGGCGCCGACCGCCACCAACCCCGGCGCAGCCACCGGAAGCACAATGTGGCGCAGGGCGGCGAAACGCGTGCAGCCGTCCACCAGCGCAGCCTCCTCGATGTCACGGGGCAGGTTCTGGAAATAGGTGGTCAGCACCCAGATGGTGAAGGGAAGCGTGAACGCGCCGTGCAACAGCAGCAGCGCCCGCTTCGTGTCCAGCAGGTTCAGCTCATTGACGATCATATAGATCGGGATGGCGACGGCAATGGGCGGCAGCAGCCGGCTGCCCAGGATGAACAGGTAGACCTGGTCGCGGCCACGAAAGCGCTCGCGGGCAAAGGTATAGGCGGCCAGGGCGCCGAGCAGGAGATTGGCCGCGGTGACGCCCAGCGCGATGACGAGGCTGTTCACCAGCCCGGCAGGCAGCAGCCGCGCCTCCTGCGTGATGGGGCTGCGCAGCAACCCGCGCTCGGTGTAGGCTTGGGGGATCTCGCCCGTGAAGACATAGAGGTAGTTGCCCAGCGTGGGCCGGGCGGGTATCCAGTTGGGCGGTTGCTTGAACAACTCTGTCTCCATCTGGAAGCTGGCGCTCAGGACCCAGAGAAACGGGCCGAGAATATAGAGCATGAGCGCCAGGCCGCAGAGATAAAGAAAAGCGACGCCCAGCCACGAACGCTGTTTACGGGTCATGGCATCTCCTCCTGATCAATGGGCCGAAGGACGCGCAGGTAGAGCCAGATCAGCGCGCCCAGCAACGCGGCCATCAGAAAGGACAAGGCCGCGCCCTGGCCCAGGTTCAGGGACTTGAAGGTAAGGCTCCAGGCCAACCAGGAGATCAGCGTGGTGCCCGTGCCGGGGCCGCCGCCGGTCAGCACATAGACCAGATCAAAGACGGCGATCCCCAACATCGTCTCATAGACCGCCAGGATCACGAGGGTCCAGCGCAGCAGCGGAAAGGTGACGAAGCGGAAGCGCGCCCACATCCCTGCCCCATCTACCTTGGCTGCGTCGTAATAGTCGGGAGGAATGGTTTGCAGCGCGGCCAGAAAGAGAATGGTCGCCAGAGGGAACTCACGCCAGATATGGGCGAAGATGACCGCGGCCATGGCGTGAGGCATCTGGCTGAAGAAGGTCATGTAGCTCTCGATGAGACCGGCTTGCAGCAGCAGACCGTTCACCGCGCCGAAGTTAGCGTGCAACATCAGCTT
>DATLZJ010000569.1:0-2000 GCA_035574055.1 Caldilineaceae bacterium | reverse complement strand
TGCCGGCACCCCAGGCCGCATTGCTGGCGCAGCCGGCGGGCGCTGCTGCCTTTCGCTCCTGTCGCCTGACGTTCAACCCTCAAGGCCGCCCGCTGGTCTATGATGAGGCGCTACTCACCGGCAGTGACTGGGTTCTGGTCGGCGACCGCTTGGGCCGGCGGGGCGATTGGTCTCTGCAGCTTGAACAAGATCCCAAAGCAGCGCTAACCATGTTGGTACCCAGGAGCAGTTAGCTCCCACTGCCACAAGCGCCACCAGCCACCAGCTACCAGCCATGGACGCCCCAATGTTCCACATCCATCGTGCGAAGGTCAGCGATGCCCCGGAGATCCTCGCTCTCCAGTACATCGCCTATCAGAGCGAAGCACATCTCTATGGGGACCCGCATTTGCCCCCCTTACAGGAAACCCTGGCGCAGCTTGAGGCAACGTTCGACACGCACATCGTCCTCAAAGCGGTGATAGATGGCGTCATTGTAGGGTCGGTGCGCGCCTGTTGTGCAGATGGCATCTGCCGCATCGGGCGATTGATGGTGCATCCGCAATGGCAGGGCCGGGGCATTGGTACGGCGTTGATGCAGGCAATTGAGGCGGCCTTTTCCTACGCCAGTCGGTATGAGCTTTTTACCGGCGCCCGCAGCGAGGGCAATATTCGCCTCTACCGCCGTCTGGGCTATACCATCGCCGGCACAGAGGCCATCAACGACCGGGTCACCATCGTGCATATGTCCAAGCCCGCACCGGATCGGCAGGCATCGGAACTGCATGGGCAAGGGCGCATGTCGCTTTAACACTCAACCATATAAACGTAGCGACGCCGCCTTTTGTCGTTCTTGTTGCACTTTGCTACTGATACGGTTTACCATTGGTGCCATCGGCTACTGGCGCAATGTACTGCTAGTGCGGTTGATATAGTGGTGCAGTTGATATGGGATTGGAGAGAGCACCATGCCCAAGCTATCCAAGTTCCGTGATGATCCGAGCCTCCGCATTGTTACCGGCGTCTGCCCCCACGACTGCCCCGACTCGTGTAGCTGGCAGGTAGCCGTGGACCCGGCCACCGGTTGCGCCCTCGACCTGTGGGGCCACCCCGACCATCCGGTGACACAGGGGGCGCTCTGCACCAAGGTAGACAACTATCTGGAGCGCGTCTACCATCCGGGCCGGCTGCTCAAGCCGCTTAAGCGCAGCGGTCCCAAGGGCAGCGGCCAATTTACGCCGGTAAGCTGGGACGAGGCCATCGGCGACATTGCCCGGCGGCTGCAAGCGATTATCGCCGCCGATGGCCCTGAAGCCGTGCTGCCGTATTCCTATGCCGGCACGATGGGGCTACTGCAATATAACGCCATGTCGGCCCGCTTCTTCCACCGCATGGGCGCCAGCCTCCTGGCCCGCACCATCTGCTCGGAGGCCGGTTTCGAGGGCTACTGCTACACCATCGGCGCCACCGAGGGCATGGAGACCCAAGACTATGCCCATGCCCGGCTGGCGCTGGTCTGGGGCAGCAACACCCTGACCAGCAATGTCCACCTCTGGCCCTTTCTCCAGGCCGCCCAAAAACGGGGGGGCCGCATCATTGTGATTGACCCGGCGCGCACCCGCACGGCGCGCGCCGCCGACGAGTGGATCCCCATCCACCCCGGTACGGACGGCGCGTTGGCGCTCGCCATGATGCATGTCATCATCCAGGAAGGGCTGTACGACGCCGACTATGTGGCCAAGTACACGGTCGGCTTTGAGGCGCTGGCCGGTCGCGTCGCCGAGTGGACGCCGGAGCGCGCCGCGCCGTTGACCGGCGTCCCGGCCGAGCGGATTCGCCGCCTGGCGCAGGAGTATGCCACGACCCGGCCAGCGGCCATCCGCATCAACTATGGCCTTCAGCGCCATGCCGGCGGTGGGATGGCGGTTCGCACCATCGCCTGCCTGCCCGCACTGGTGGGGGCCTGGCGCGAGCAGGGCGGCGGCATTCAACTGAGCGCCAGCGGCGTCTTTCGCCACCTG
>DATLZJ010000568.1:0-10716 GCA_035574055.1 Caldilineaceae bacterium | reverse complement strand
GCAAAGACATAGATCATCCCCCCCGGCCCGCTCAGCTCCCAACCCGCCGTGGCGACAATGTTGCCCTCACTGTCTAGGCACATGCCGTCAATGCCCCGGTGGGGATAGAAGTTGTGGAGCACCTGGTACTGGCCCAGGGAGCCGTCGTCGCGGATGGGGTAGGCGCGCAGTTCCCGTTTCTCCCCCTCGCCATATTTACTTTGGGCGACATAGAGGGTGCGGTTATCGGGCGAGAGCAGCAGGCCGTTAGGCGCGGTGGTGTCATAGGTCATGCGCGTGATCTGCCAGCTCCCGTCCGGCTGGAGGTCGAGCCGGTAGACCGACTCGTGGTCCAGTTCCATGTCGTCGCGTTGGTCGCCATAGCGAGGGTCGGTAAACCAGATGCGGCCCTGGTTGTCAATCGCCAGGTCGTTGGGGCTGTTGAGTCGGCGGCCCTGGTAGTTGTCGCAGATGACGGTCACGCCGCCGTCCGCTTCGTAGCGCACGATGCGCCGGCCCCCGCCTTCACAGGCGTAGAGGCGCCCCTCCCGGTCGAACATCAGGCCGTTGGCCTGATTGGTGCCGGTGCGAAAGACGCTGAGCGCGCCGGATTGGGGATCATAGCGCATAATCCGGCTATTGGGGATGTTGGTGAAGAGCAGACCGCTGCCGTCCCAGGCCGGACCTTCGGTCAAGCCTATCGGTTCAACCAGTATCTCGAACTGCCAGCTCATGGCGTTCCTCACTCCAGGGTCGTGGGCGGCGAAAGGTCGGGCCGGGCCGCCGTTCCGCCGAAAGGGGCATTGTTGTGATTGGCTAGAGATGACGATGATGGGTGTATGGCTTTAGACCTGGCCTCAGTATAGTAGATGGCCGGAAGGGGTGTCAATCTTGGCGACGCTGTTGGGTGCGAAGCTAGCGGGGGCGGGCGTGCCAGGCCAGTTGCTTTGACAAGCGAAGCAACTTGAGAGAAAATTCGCAATCATACCCGATGTGTGTCATTGAAAGGATTGCTCCTTGATCGCGTTCTGCCCCACGAGCAAGTTTCGGGCGCCCGCAGAACTCAGCCCCCTGCGCTGCCCGGAAACTTCCCAGCCTCTCGAATATACCGACATTCCCCCCTTCTCCCCGGAGAAAATTGACGAGAGCCAGCCGGGCCTGTGGCGCTATGCCGCGATGTTGCCCGTGGTGGGGCCTGGGCAAGAGCGTGTGACCTTGGGCGAGGGATGGACTCCCCTCATCTGTGATACCTGGGGAGACATGCCGGTGCGCTGGAAGTTGGACGCGCTGATGCCGACGGGAAGCTATAAGGACCGGGGGGTCAGTGTGATGGTCAACTGGCTGGTCAAGCTGGGCGCGATGACGGTGGTAGATGATTCGAGCGGGAACGCCGGGGCAAGTCTGGCCTGTTATGCGGCGCGCGCCGGTCTGCAGGCTTGCATCTATGTGCCGGAGAGCGCAGCCGCGCCCAAAAAGGCCCAGATTGCCATCTATGGGGCTGAGCTGGTGGAGGTGCCCGGCCCGCGCGATGCGGCGGCCAAGGCGGCCGCTGCCGCCAGCCGCATGGTCAAGTCCATCAAATACGCGTCCCATGCCTGGCATCCTGCCTTTTTGCTGGGGCAGATGACAACGGCCTGGGAGATCTGGGAGCAGCTCGGCAGGCGGGTGCCCGATTGGTACATTGCCCCGACCGGCCACGGCGGTTCGCTGCTTGGGACCTGGCGAGGGTTTCAGCATTTACAGAACTCCGGCGTCACTCAGAAACTGCCCAAGTTGGTCGCGGTCCAAGCAGAGCCATACACGCCGCTCTATGAAGCATTTCACGCCAATATGGACAAGATCGTCCCTAGCCCGCGCATGGAGCGGATCAGCGCCGAGGGGATCGCCATCAGCACACCGGTACGCTCGACGGCGCTGCTGGCCGCGCTGCGGCGTTCGCAAGGCACAGCCGTTGCCGTCACCGAGGCCGAAGTCCAACGGTATCACGAGCGACTGGCGCAGCGCGGTCTCTTTGTGGAGCCGACCAGTGCGGTCGTCGCCGCTGCCTTGGATAAGATCCGTCACCTGCTAAAACCAGATGACATTGTCGTGGCCGTCCTGACCGGGCATGGTCTGAAGAATCCGCCTCAAATTGAGTGACGGCAGAATGGTTCAATATCAGATCAGAGGGACAGCCTTGAGTGAGGACATTGCCCAATTTGAGCATGCCCACGGGATCGAATTCCGGAACAAAGAACTGTTGCGAACCGCCTTCATCCACAGTAGCTTTGTCAACGAGACTGACGATGAGGGGGTGTCCGATAACGAGCGCTTGGAATTTTTGGGCGATTCGGTGCTGGGCTTCGTCGTGAGTGAGGCGCTCTATCACCGCTTTCCGGATTCGAGCGAGGGAGAGCTGACCAGCGTGCGCGCTTCTTTGGTCCGCCGTGAAACGTTGGCGCGCTACGCGCGCCAGTTACAGCTAGGCAACTATCTGTTCCTGGGACATGGGGAGGATGAGAGTGGCGGGCGCAAGCGAACGGCTACGCTTTGCGCCACCTTTGAGGCGGTCGTCGGCGCGCTCTACCTGGACCAGGGGCTGGAAGCGGTGCGGCGCTTCGTGCTGCCGTTGATCGAGGGGGACTTGGCCCGGCTCCAGCCGCAAAGCTTAGGGAAAGACCCCAAAAGCCGGCTCCAGGAGTGGGCGCAGAGCGACCGGGGCGTCGCGCCAAAATACCGGGTGGTGACAACCGCCGGGCCGGACCACGCCAAAGTCTTCACGATGCAGGTCTCCATTGGCGACCGCGTCTATGGCCTGGGCCAGGGACGGAGCAAGCAGGAGGCCTCCCAGTCTGCCGCAGCCATGGCGCTCTACCGGCTGGGGCTAGATGCGCCCGAATACCTGGCCGACCCGGAGCTTGAGGCCCAGCTTCCACCCGACTCGGAGAGCGGTCTGCCGCCGGTGATCGTCGCCTGACTGGCGAGGCCGGTCAGCCTACGGTTACATTTTGACCAGCTCCTCGATGGCCGCCACCTCTGGGTCGTCGCCGTTAGCCGCGGGCTTGCCCTCCTGCTCTGCCCCTGGGCGGCGCAGGATCCGCTCCCCGTCCAGCCGCAAGCTGATCACACGGCTGGCGCCGTCGGCGCCCATGGTCACACCGTAGATGGCGTCGGTGCCCTCCAGCGTGCGCCGGTTGTGGGTGATGAGGATGAACTGCGTGCCCTGGCTCAACTCTTCGAGCGTCTGGCGGAAGCGGTCTACATTGGCCTCGTCCAGCGCGGCATCCACCTCGTCCAGCACACAGAACGGGGTGGGGCTGACGCGTAGGATGGCGAAGATCAACGCGCAGGCGGTCAGCGTGCGCTCGCCGCCCGAAAGGAGCGCCAGGCTCTGCGGGCGCTTGCCGGGCGGGCGAGCAATGATCTCGATGCCGGAGTGGGTGATGTCCTCCGGATCGGCCAGCACCAGTTTGGCCGTGCCGCCGTTGAAGAGCCGTTGGAAGAATTCGACAAACTGCGCGGAGACGGCCGCGAAGGTACGTCGCAGCTCTCCCTCCATCACCTGATCCAGCTCGCGGATCACCTTGCGCAGGTCGGCGATGGCGGCCTCCAGGTCTCTGGACTGAGACAACAGGTATTCATGGCGTCCTGCGGCTTCGGCGTATTCGCGCGGCGCGTCCGGGTTGACATTGTTGACCCGCGCCAGCCGCGCCCGCATCTCATGGATCTCCTCCTCTAAGCCTTCCGGCAGCTCTGCCAGAGGGTGTAGCTGCTCCACGACCGAGTCCCACGGCAGGGGCGGCTGATAGGCCAGGTCTTCAGCAAACTCCAGGAGGACCAGTCCCAAGTCCTGCTCGATCTCGTGACGCAGCCGGCGGACCTGGTCCTCGCTGCGCTGAAACTGGAGCTGGGCCGCGGCCCAGGCGTTCTCATCCTGGCGCAGGGACTCTTGCAGGCTGCGCTCCTGGCTCTCCAGCTCGGCCTGCTCGGCGCTCCACTGCTCGAGCTGGCGCTCGGCAGGCTCGATGTGCTGCTGTAACGCGGCAATGCCTCGGCTCAGCTCCGCCTCCTGCTGTGTGAGCTGGGCGATGCGCGCCGCTAGGCTCGATACTTCCGTGGCGAGGGTGGACAACTGGCGTTCCTTGAGCGTGATCTGCTCTACGGTAGCGTGTAGCTCGCGCTGGCGGCTGTCCAGCAGGGCCTGCTGGCTCTGCCAGACCCCCTGGGCTTCCGCGGCGGCGGCGCGCAGGTCTGCCAACCGGCGCAGGAGGTCGCCATCGCCCGCCTGTTCGAGCGCCGAGGCCGCCTGCGCTTCTGCCGCTTCGGCCGCGGCCTGTTGGTGAGTCAGCTCCTTCAGTCGCGCCTCAAGCGCCGCTTCTTCTTGTTGGAGGGTTGTGGATTCTTCGCCTAGCTGGGCTAGTCGCTCCGTATGCCAGTGCGCGGTCTGGCGGGCGCGGTCCAGGCGACGGCGACCCTCCTCAAGCCGGTCGCGTGCGCCGCGCGCCTGGCGGCCAAGCTGGGCCAGGGTCTCTTGGAGCGGAGCAAGTTGAAGCCCACTCTCTTCGATCTGCCGTGCCAGGCTGCGGCAGCGCTCGACCTGCTGGGCGACGGCCGCCGCGCGCCGGCTGATTTCCGCGGGCAGGGCGCGCAGTTCCCGCTCGCGCGCCAAAATGGAGTCGTCGTGGCGCGAGGGGTCGCTGCCGCCGGTGACAGCGCCGCCAGGGCGGATGATGTCGCCCTCTAGCGTCACCACGGTTGGGCGGAGGCTGCCTGAGAGGGCATCGAGGGCGGCGCGGGCTGCGCTCAAATCCTCTGCAACCCAGACGCGATTGAGCAGTTGCTGAACCGCATCGCCGATGGCGGCGTCGTACTCTACCAGCTCGGCGGCATTGCCAAGGATGCCGCTGCGCGTGGGCGCGGGCAACGGTGAGCCGACCACCAGCCGGTCGAGCGGAAGGAAGGTGGCGCGGCCGCCACGGCTGCGCTTGAGATACTCAATGGCTGCCTGGGCATCCTGCCAGCGTTTGGCGACCACATGTTGCAGCGCGCCGCCCAGCGCCGTCTCAATGGCCTTGTCGAGCTGGGGGGGGACGCGCACCAACGAGGCGACCGTGCCCAAGATGCCCTGGAGGGCCGGCGAGCCGCCGGCGCCAGGGCGAGCCGCCTGGAGCACTGCGCGGACGCCGCTGGCATAGCCGGCTCCCTCCTGCTGGAGCCGCTGCAAGAGGTCGTGCCGGGTCTGGAGCCGGTCCAGCTCGCGCTCGGCTGCCTGGCGCGTCGCCTGCGCCTGCTCCAGCTCGGCGCGCAGCGCCTCCCGCCGCGCCTCCAGGGTTGCCAGCGCCTCCTGGGTGACGGCGGCCTGCTCCTCCACTGCTTGCAGCGCCTGCTCTTGTCGCCGGACCTCCTCTGCCAGCTCATGCGCTTGCGCCGCGGCTGCGGATTGCGCCTGCGTCTGTTGGTCGCGCTCCTGGTCTAGGGCCGCCGCGCGCTCGGCGACCTGGCGGAGCCGGCTGGCCGTCTCGGTGCGCGCCGCCTGAACCTGCTCCACTTGGCGGCGCGCGGCGGCGGCTGTGTCCTGGAGTTGGCGTCGCTCTTGCTGGCGACGTTCCAGCTCTGTTTGGAGCGCGTCGACGGCGGCCTGACGGCTGCGGTAGGCTGCGGCGGCCTCCACCAAGCCAGACTCAAGACCGGCCAGCCGTTCCAAGAGCAGTTCTTGCTGGCGGCGCAGGGGAGCCAGGTCACGGTTTGTCTCTTCCTGGCGGGTCTGGAGCTGGCGCATACGCTCTTGGGCAACGGCCAGCTCGCGCCCTATCTGTTCTGCCTCACGGTGGAGCCTGCTGCTGTCACGATGCAGCTCGCCCAGCCGGCCGCGTAGACCGGCCTGCTGTTGGCGCATCTGCTCCACGCGCTTCCCGGCCGCGGCAACCGCCTGCTGGCCTGCCTCGACCTTCGCCTTGAGCGCCTCGACCGCTGCATGGTGCTGCTCCATCTGTTGCAGCGCGCTATGCCAATGGTAGCCGTACCAGTCGCGCAACAGCGTGCGCAGGTCTCCGGCGATCTGCTCTCGCTCACGGGCGCGCTCGGCCTGTTTGCGCAAATAGCCCAGGCGCGGGCTTAACTCGGCGACTATATCCTGAACGCGGGTAAGGTTCTGCTCGGTTGCCTCCAGCCTGCGCAGGGTTGTCGCTCGTTTGGCCTGGTAGCCGGTGATGCCTGCGGCCTCCTCGAAGAGCGAGCGCAGCTCTTCAGGGGCGAGGCTGAGGACTCTATCAATCAGCCCTTGGCCGATGAGCGCGTAGGTGCGCCGGCCCAGACCGGTCTGGGCCAGCAGGTCAGTAATGTCTTGGAGCCGGACGCGCTGGCCGTTGAGCAGATATTCGTTGTCGCCGTCCCGATAGGCGCGGCGGGTGATCTCGATCTCGGCGAAATCCAGCGGCAGCTCGCCCAGGCTGTTGTCCAGCGTCAGGCTGACCTGGGCCATGCCCAAACGCGCCTTCTGGTCGCTGCCGGAGAAGATCACATCGCTGGTCTTTTTGGAGCGCAGGAGGCTAAAGCTCTGTTCGCCCAGGCACCAGCGGATGGCGTCAACGATGTTGCTTTTGCCGCTGCCGTTGGGGCCGACAATGGCGGTGACGCCAGGGTCGAAGATGAACTCGGTGCGCTTGGCGAAGGTTTTGAAGCCCTGAATGACAACTCGTTCGATCAACATACCCGTTTGATCAGCATGCGCGCTCGATCAACATGGCTCTTTGTGCGCTATCGCCGCCTGGCCGGCATCGGTGACAAGCACAACGCCGCCATCAGCCGCGCGACCAGAGGGGGGGAAGCACGATCTCCAGCAACAGGCCGGCGGCCACGAGACCCAGCCCAACCAGCAACAGCCGGCGGCGCTCGGCCCAATAGAAGCGCGGCGACCAGTTGTTGGTCAATAGCGGCTCGGCACCAAGGATGACGAGGCCGGCATAGCCCGCGATACGGATCATCGCCCAGAGAGGCAATGCCAGGATGTATAGGCCCGGCGTCTCGATGGTGCTGAGCAGTGTGCCTGCGCCATAGGCAGCCAAGTTGGTGGCTCGCACCAGCACCCAAGCGCCGATCAGCCCGGCGCTGACCAGGCTGCCCACTACGATGCCTACCACCTCGGCCAAGCGCCCCAGGGGCGCGGCCAGCAGCCCACCCGGCAGCGGCCCGCCGGAAAAGAACCAGGCGGCTACTGCGCCGCGATAGGCAAAACCGTCGCCGATGGCCCGCTCGACCAGTCCCACAAAGAGGCGCGAGAGGAGCATGAGCAGGATGAACTGGAGCGCCAGCCAGAGGGCCACTGTGTTGATCGCCCCGCGCAGGTGGCCGTGACGCAGGCCCTGGGCCATAAAGATGGTGAGGCAGAGCGCCTGGATGAAGGGGAGAAAGCGAGGCTGGCCCAACAAGGCGGGCAGCGCCGTGGTCAGCAGCGCGAAGCAGGCGACGGCGCCATAGAAGACCGGGTCGCGTGTGAGCGTGTAGTTGTCCGGCATAACCGTTCGATCACCGTTGGCAGATAGGCGGCTGGATTATATCACTGATGGACCAAAACAAAAACACCTGCCGCCTCAGGCGGCAGGTGTTTTTGGTCAATGAATGGCTACTGTGCCCGATTGGGGTCGAGCAGCCATGCGATCAGCGCGTCTAACTCTTCCGGCGTCATCCGGTCGGTCAAGCCCTGCGGCATCAGGTTGGGCTGGTAGCCCGGCACCACAAAGGCATTCGGCTCGGCGATGCTGGTATGCACGTAGGTCACGGCATCCTGGCCCGGCACACGGTTGGGCGCGTTTTCGTTCAAGTTCCCCAAGTTAGGTCCAATGGGACCGCGGCTGGAGTCGGTCTGCGGCTCGTTGATGTTGTGGCAGCCCATGCAGCCAAGCTCCTGGAAAATTTGTTGCGGGGGGCGCGGCCCTTCAGCGGCGGCCTCTTCACCCGCTGCTGGGGCGGCAGCCTCGCCTTCAGCCGCTGCCTTGGACGGAACATCCTGGAATGGAATCCAGGGGTCTTCTTCATCGGTCTGCTGGAGCGCGGTGGACTCCCAGTTGAGCACGTAGTCTGTGACCTGCTGTACCTGGTCATCACGCAGCGGGCCGCCATAGCGGTTGCTCCAGGTGGGCATCATCACTGACCACTGGCTGTTGGCTTTGCTAGGCCGGCCCGCGGCGACGGTCAGCTTGACATAGTCCTCCAGCGTCCCGGCGAAGCCTACATCAATGAGCCGCTGTGTGAAGAAGTACTTGCTGTTGAGCGCAGGACCGGCGCCGCCGCGGCCATCCGGCCCATGGCAGGTTGCGCAGTTGTTGGCAAAAATCTCGGCGCCTTTTTCGATGCTGCGCCCTTCCCAGTTGGCCGTCTGGGCGGCCATGCGCGGCTCTTCCATGGCCCACTGCACGGCCAGCACGACGATGGCGATCAGCACCGCCACAATGCCCAGCGCGATCTTCGTAATGGGCGATTTGATATAGAGAAACGAGTACCAGGGCTTGTGCATACGGGCGTCTACTCCTCATCCGTTCCTGCGCGCAGGAAGCTAAAGTCTCTCAGCCCGTACTGTTCCCAGTACATGGAGTTGGCGTGCAGATAGAAGTTGCGAGTGAAGTTTTCTTCCGTGCCTTGGGCGCTGAGCCAGTGGATTTCCCACGCAATCTTCTTTAGATCGGTCTGGTTCTGGCTGATGGTGAGGATGCCGTAGGCATGGTTAAAGTCATCATCCGCTTCGTCATATCGCTTGACCGCCGCCTCGAACTCATGGAGCAGCTCGGCGAATTCAGGGTCGTCGCTGTGCAACTCTTCGCGCGTGTCATAGACGCCGATGGGCAGGTGGTCATAGCCGATCTCGCGCACCAGACCGGCCCCCTCTTCGGGCATCAACTCCTGGACGATCTCAACAGGAGGAGCGCCCTGAACGGCATAGTGGGGTGTGCCCATCCAACTCAGGATGATCATCACGATGCCCGCGACTACGCCGCTGATAATGGCGACCCGGCGGTCTTTGCCACGGCGGCTGGGGTTCGGGTCCAGATAGGGAATCGCTGCCAGCAGGACCAACAACACACCGGGCAAGATGACGCCGGCGATGGTCTTATCGGCAATCTTCAGCAGACCCTGGAGCCAGTAGAAGTACCAGGGGGCGACGGTATGGAGCGGGGTTGACTGCGGGTTGGCGATTGACTCCAGGGGCGCCTGGAAGAAGAAGACGGTGATGACCACCAGGAGCGCCGTGACGCCGATCAAGAAGCTCGTCTCGTCAATCATCACATCGGGCAGGAAGTAGACGCGGCGGTCGGCAGGCACTTTGTTGGCGGTATCCTGGCCGACTTCCTCTTCCTGGGCAGGTAGGCTGATGCCGAAGTGGACTACCTTGTAGTAGTGGACGAAGAAGAAGAGAATGAGCACCAGCGGCAGGAAGAAGACATGCAGCAGGTAGAAGCGCAGCAAGCCGTTGGCGCCGATGTCAGGCGCGCCGCGCGCCAGCAGGTTGACTGTCTCGCCGACCACGGCAGGCGGCACGGCTTCGGCCATCGAGGTGCCGATAGTGACCGCCCAGAAGGCGAGCTGGTCCCAGGGCAGCAGATAGCCGGAGAAGCTTAGGAAGAGGGTGACGACCAGCAGCACCACCCCCGTGAACCAAGTAAACTGGCGCGGCGCTTTGTAGCTGCCGGTCAAGTAGGTACGCACCATGTGCAGCGTCACAATGGCGACCATGGCCTCCGCGCCCAGCCGGTGCAGGTCGCGCATAAACTGGCCGAACGGCACGTTGCTGAGCAGCCGGATCATGTCCGCGTAGGCTCGCTCCGGCGACGGCGCATACCAGATCATCAGGAAGATGCCGGTGATGGTCTCTACAAAGAAGAGATAGGTTGAGAGCAGCCCCAACCGGAAGGTATGGGTAAAGCGGGTCACGCTCTCATGGTAATAGGTTGGTTTGATGTGGAGCAGGAAGGTCTCGGAGTGCGGTTTGAGGCGCGGGTTGGGGCGGCCCGGCGGCTCGCCGCGCAGCATCCGCCGAAGCTCACCTGCACTGATGCCCGCGGTGATGCGGGTGAAGGTGTCGTCGGCAATTCCGAGGACCGTGTTCAGAATCCCCTTGTTGCGGACTTCTGGTTGAACAGCCATTGGAACTCCGTAGTTTAAAGGCTAGAGAGACGAGACGCCTGGACAATGACTCGCAAATAACGCCGCCGCGCGATGAGCTGCGCTGCGGGGGCAGGACACCGTTAGGCCACCGCGCGCGCCGGGGATTCGCTCGACGGGTCGCCGGTGATCTTGGCGCCGGTATCTACTACGACCTCGCCGTTCTCGATGCTGATCTCGAAATAATCAAGCGAGCGCGGGGCCGGCCCCTCAATATAGAAACCATCGTGGCTGAACTTGGAGCCGTGGCATGGGCACTCGAAGCGGTTGTTGGCCCCTTCCCATTTATAGAGACAGCCCAGGTGGGTGCAGACCATGTAAAGGGCCTTCGGCTCGCCCGACTCGGTCGTGACCAACCAGAATTTGCCGGTCGTATTGCCGATTGGCGGATCGGTCGGCGCAGGCAGAGAGGACTCCGGCCCGATGAAGAACTTACCGCCAAACTCGCCGGCCCGGAAGCGGGGGTACATGAAGAGATAGGAGACCACGCCGCCCTCCAGCGCCAACAGGCCCAGCGCGCCCGCCCAGGCATAGGTGAGGAACTCACGGCGAGTCATCTCTTGAGGGGAGAGCGCAGGGGCCTCCGGCTCTGCCTTCGGGGCC
>DATLZJ010000567.1:0-26094 GCA_035574055.1 Caldilineaceae bacterium | reverse complement strand
CCGGATTGGCTTCACTCGCCTCGACCACCGGCTTGCCCTGCACCCCGCGCCCCATGACCGGCACCTCGGCCACCGGCGTTACCTTGGCCCCGCCTTTGCGCGGCAGCACAACCACCGCCGGAGAGTGGGCCTCATCGCCATTGAGCGGGGCCAGCAACAGGGCGCTTGCCACCGGCCCGGTCCGGCTGGTCGGCTTATGGGTTACAACCCCGCCGCCGTTGCGCCCCTGGACCGGGTATTGATCCAGCGGCGAGCGCTTGGCATACCCCTGGCTGGTCATGGTCATCAGCTCGCCCTGTGGGTTCACCACGGCCGCATAGACAAGCCGCTCATTTCCCTTGAGCTTCATGCCGCCCACGCCGCCGGCGGCCAGCCCCATGCTGCGCACCTCATCCTCGGCAAAGCGAATGGCCTGGCCTGCGGAGGAGACCAAGATCACCTCCTGGTCGCCCGTCGTGTGCAGCACCCAGCGCAGCCGGTCCTTCTCATCCACGGCGATCACCGCCGGCTCGGTCGCCGCGGCGGCCAGGAAGTCGGCCAGCGCCACCCGCTTGACCATCCCCAGCTCGGTCGCCAAGAAGAGATAGCCCTGGGCCTCGCTCGGCTCAAGGCGCGGCAGCGCCAGCGCCGCGGTGATCTCGTCGCGGCGGGAATAGTCGGTCATCTCGGCCAGGTGCTTCTGGTCGCCATTCTGGGGAAGCTCATGGATGGCAATGCGGCGGCAGCGACCGTCGCGCGCAAAGAGATAGAGCCAGTCGCGGGTATTGGCCGTCAGCAGGTCCACCTCGCTGTTCTGGCCGATCTGGCGCAGCGTGGCCGCAGTCAAGCGGGTGACCTCCTGGCGGCGCACCTCGCCGTTGGCCCCCACCGAGACCCACACCTCCTGGTCGGGCAGCAGGTCGGTGGTGGTCAGCGTGCCCTTGGTGCGGTCTACGATCTGGGTGCGCCGGGCGTCGCCGTATTTCTCCTTGATCGCCAGCAGGTCGCTCTTGATCACGGCCAGAATCTTGGCCGGGTGGGCCAACAGGTCCTCCAGATAGGCGATCTGTTTGAGCAGTTCCTTGTGCTCGTCCTGGAGCTTGCGCCGCTCCAGCGCAGCCAGCCGGCGGAGCTGCATATCCAGGATCGCCTGGGCCTGAATCTCGGTGAAGCCGAAGTTGCGCACCAGATTGGTGCGGGCGGTCTCGGCGCTCTGGCTACGGCGGATGGTGTCAATCACCTGGTCCAGCATGTCCAGCGCGCGCAGCAACCCCTGCAGGATGTGAGCGCGCTCGCGGGCGCGGGCCAAGTCGAACTCGGAACGGCGGCGAATAATCTCCTGGCGGTGCTGGATAAAGAGGTGGAGCATCCGCTTGAGGCTGAGGGTACGCGGCTCGCCATCCACCAGCGCCAGCATTTGCAGCCCAAAGGTCTGTTGCAACGGCGTCTGCTTGAACAGTTCGGCCAGCACCTTCTTTGGCTCCACATTGCGGGTCAGCTCAATGACGACGCGCATCCCGGCTCGGTCGCTCTCGTCGCGCAGGTCGGTGATGCCTTCTAGCTTGCCGTCGCGCACCAGGCCGGCAATGCGCTCGATCAGCGCGGCCTTGTTGGT
Organism: Caldilineaceae bacterium; assembly: GCA_035574055.1. Taxonomy (GTDB): domain Bacteria; phylum Chloroflexota; class Anaerolineae; order Caldilineales; family Caldilineaceae; genus QEUY01. The sequence goes on along the minus strand of DATLZJ010000567.1, from coordinate 24,500 downwards.
CTGGTAGGGCAGCTCGGTGACGACGATGCGGCTGCGCCCGCGGCTCATCTCCTCGAAGTGAGCCTTGGCCTGAACCACCAGCCGCGCCCGCCCCACCGAATAGCCTTGGGCGATGACATCCAGCGTTTCGTCGCCCTTCTCATCGCGATAGCGGTAGAGGATGCCGCCGGTGGGAAAGTCCGGCCCCTGGATGAAGCGGGTCAAATGCTCGACGCCGATCTCGTCAATCCGCTCATAATGGTCAATCAGGAACGCCAGCGCGTCCACCACCTCGCCCAGATTGTGAGGCGGGATGTTGGTCGCCATACCGACGGCGATGCCGCTGGAGCCGTTGATCAGGAGATTGGGCAGCGCGGCGGGCAAAATGTCCGGCTCGCGCAGCGAATTATCAAAGTTGTCGTGCCAGTCAACCGTGTTCTTTTCCAGATCGGCCAGCATCAACTGGCTGATCTCGGCCAGGCGGGCCTCGGTATAGCGCATGGCTGCGGCGGCGTCGCCGTCCACGCTGCCGAAGTTGCCCTGGCCGTCTACCAACGGGTAGCGCAGGCTGAAGTCCTGGGCCATGCGCACCATGGCATCGTAGACCGCGGTGTCGCCGTGGGGGTGGTACTTGCCCAACACTTCGCCGACGATACGCGCGCTCTTCTTGTGGGGCTTGGTATGGTCCAGCCCCAAGTCATGGTGCATAGCGTAGAGGATGCGCCGGTGGACCGGCTTCAGCCCATCGCGCACATCGGGTAAGGCGCGGGCCACGATCACGCTCATGGCGTAATCGAGATAGGCCCCCTGCATCTCCTGCACAATGTCCGCCGACCGGACACGGCCGATGGCGCCATTGGTCAATTCCATAATCTTGTCCTTAACAGACGGTTGTGTCTATAGCCCTAATACTTGTCGCGCTCGGATACGGAGCCGATCCATAATTGCTATCGCCAAACGTGCCTCGTCGTCAGTTGGGTCTTCACCTGGATACCTGACTTGCACAGCATACTGGCTAACCAGCATTAGGTCACCCACTGGAATGGCAATACTTACACCCGCGGACAGACAAAGAGTCGCCAGCGCAGCCAGATCGTGTGTTCTTGGAGGCACTCGTCCGTGAGCCAGGAGTATGGCCTTTAGATATTTCTCAGCACACTGTTGTGCGTGAAATACTGCGGGATAGGCTAGGACGGGTTGCCGATCAATACATATATGAGCAACCAGATAATCCTCCTCTGCCTTTTCGATCCAACTGGAAGGACTATTTGGATCGCTCATACAACACACGCCCTCGCTGTAGAACCTCACGTAAGAAGGTATCACGCTCTAGCGCGGCCTCTACTTCGGCGGGCGTCTTCACCAGGATGTCTACCGGAAACGGGCGAGGCCAGATCAGGCGACTAATGATCACGCCGCGTTCAGCCGGGCGTTCGTCCATATCGGCGATGATGAGCAGGTCTACATCACTATCTACATCGGGCGAGCCGTAGGCATAGGAGCCGAAGAGAATAACCTTCTCCGGCTCCACAGCCTCCACAATCCGCCGCGTAATCTCGGCCAAGATTTCTTCGGTCACCGGCAAGAAGTAGGCGCTCTGCGCCTCTTTGACCAGCGGCGTGCCGCCGGTGGGCCATTCATCGGTTGGATGTAGATAACCGCTCATCCTGGTCTCAACGGCTATGCCGCCTCCACCTTCTCTTCCAACTGGATCGCGCGTAGCTCCATCAACTGGTCGCGCAGCGCCGCAGCCTTCTCGAATTCCAGCGCCTTGGCCGCGTCCTTCATCTCCTTCTCGATCTGCTTGATCAGGCGGGCCAACTCGTCCTTGGTCAAGTCGGCAGCCGAGACGGTGCGCGCCTCCGCATCCGTCTGGTACTCGGCCTTGGACTCGGCCATCACCCGGACCCGGTCGGTCAGGTCACGGATGCTCTTGACGATGCTCTGCGGCTCGATATTGTTCTCCAGGTTGTAGCGCGCCTGAATCTCCCGGCGGCGGTTGGTCTCGTCAATCGCCGCCTGCATGGCCTCGGTCACCTTGTCGGCGTAGAGGATGGCCTTGCCTTCCACATGGCGCGCCGCGCGGCCGATGGTCTGGATGAGTGAGCTTTCACTGCGCAGGAAGCCTTCCTTGTCGGCGTCCAACACCGCCACCAGCGAGACCTCCGGCAGGTCCAACCCCTCGCGCAGCAGGTTGATGCCCACCACCACATCATAGACCCCCAGCCGCAGGTCGCGCAGAATCTCCACCCGCTCGATGGTGTGGATCTCGCTGTGCAGGTAGTGAACCTTGATGTTCAACTCGGCCAGGTACTCGGTCAAGTCCTCGGCCATGCGCTTGGTCAACGTCGTCACCAGCACCCGCTGGCCCTTGGCGACGCGCATCCTGACCTCCTTGAGCAGATCGTCAATCTGCCCCTTGGTCGGGCGCACCTCCACCACCGGGTCGAGCAGGCCGGTCGGGCGGATGACCTGCTCCACCACCTGCTCGGCGTGCTCACGCTCATAGGGTCCCGGCGTGGCGCTTACATAGATGGCCTGGTTGACACGCTCCTCAAATTCCTCGAAGCGCAGCGGGCGGTTGTCGAGCGCGCTGGGCAGGCGGAAACCATACTCCACCAGCACCTCCTTGCGCGCCCGGTCGCCGTTGTACATGCCCCGAATCTGGGGCAGCGTCATGTGGCTCTCATCCACAAATAGCAGCCAGTCGGGTGGGAAATAGTCGAGCAGCGTCCAGGGGGTGCTGCCCGGCGGGCGACCGGCCAGCGGGCGGCTGTAATTCTCGATGCCGCTGCAGAAGCCCACCTCGCGCAGCATCTCGATGTCATAGTTGGTGCGCTGTTTAATGCGTTGGGCCTCCAACAGCTTGCCCTGGGCGGTGAAGTAAGCGACCTGCTCCTCCAGCTCGCGCTCAATATCTTCAAGCGCCTCGGCCAGCCGGTCTTGCGGGGTGACAAAGTGCTTGGCCGGGTAGATATCAATCGCCTGATGGTCGGCCACAATCTCGCCGGTGAGCGTGTCAATCTCGCTAATGCGCTCGATCTCATCCCCCCACAGGCTGATGCGGTAGGCGAACTCTCGGTCGGCGGGCTGCACCTCCAGCACATCGCCGCGCACCCGGAACTTGCCGCGCTGCAAGAGATTATCGTTGCGGTCGTAATAGATCTCGATCAGGTGGCGCAAGAGCTGGCCGCGACGCACCATCTCGCCCACCTCCAGGTGAAGCACCACGCGCCCATAGTCTTGGGGGCTGCCCAGGCCATAGATGCAGGAGACCGAGGCGACAATGATGGTATCGCGCCGGCTGAAGAGCGATGAGGTGGCGGCCAGGCGCAACCGGTCAATCTCCTCGTTGATCTGCGAGTCCTTCTCAATAAAAGTGTCGGTGCGTGGGATGTAAGCTTCCGGCTGGTAATAGTCGTAGTAGCTGACAAAGTACTCAACCGCGTTGTTGGGGAAGAACTCCCGCATCTCGCTGTAGAGCTGGGCGGCCAGCGTCTTGTTGTGGGCGATAATGAGCGTGGGTTTCTGCACCTGCTCAATGACGCGGGCCATGGTGTAGGTCTTTCCGCTGCCCGTCACCCCCAGCAGCACCTGGTGGCGCAGCCCGCGGCGCACGCCTTCGGCCAAGGCTTGAATTGCCTGGGGCTGGTCGCCTGTCGGCTGAAAATCGCTGACTACCTTAAATGGAGGCATGGTTCCCCCTTCTCTGTGTCTGCCCATGCGCCGTCTCCATTGAAGGGTAGCGGCGCACCCCCACTCGCTAAGACGGCAAATCGCCGTCTCTGGTACTCCCGGCGCCATCCATGCCGGCAGACCCGGCCCTTCTCTCATCAATTTGGTCCAATCTGGACCCCTGATCCGAACAAAAGTTCTTATCCATTATAGCCGTCTTTGCTCCATTTGTCCAGCAAATATACGCCCAATCTCCACCTGATTTCTACCCAATCTCCAGAGGTAGCCTACGAATATGGCGATCAACAGGACGGCAGCATCACTCTATTGCCGCGACCTTGACCCACGCGTATACTATCTCCCGTGTGAGCATTTTCATCTCTATCTCATGTCTAGCGCATGAAAGAACTCCAGCGCATGAAAGGACAAACCCTTCTGTGTCCATAGGAACGACTCCCGCTCGCGCCACCGTGACCGTTGACCTGGCGCAGCGTATGCCGCTCCGGCGCATTTGGCGCTATGTCGGCTATGACGAGCCAAACTATACCTACACTCCCAACGGTCGTGCCCTGCTGGCGAAGCTGGCCCACATGGCAGACGGGCCTTATGCGATCCGCTGTCACTTTCTGCTCTGCACAGGAGATGGCGCGCCCAAGCTGAAGTGGGGATCCACCAACGTCTATACCGAGGACGCCGGCGGCAATCCTGTCTATTCATGGGAGATCATAGACCGCATCCTCGACAGCTATGTGGAGCTGGGGCTGACGCCGTTTGTAGAATTGGGCTTTACCCCGCAGGCGCTGACCACTGCGCCGGCGGGCACGCCTTATGATGACCCCCGGCACGGCGCCTGGCGCTATCCACCGCGCGACTACGGGCGCTGGCTCGAGCTGATCCGCACGCTGGCCGCTCACTGTCTGACGCGCTATGGGCGGGCCGAGGTCAGACGCTGGTACTGGGAGCTATGGAACGAGCCGGATATCTTCTACTGGGCCGGCAGCGTAGCAGCGTATTGCCGCCTATACGATTACACCGTCGCCGGGCTGAGGGCGGCGCTGCCGGAGGCGCGCGTGGGTGGGCCGGCCACGACCAGCAGCGCGCGCCGGCCTGAATCCACAGACTTCCTGCGCGCCTTTCTCCACCACGTCACCCGGGGCACGAACCACGTCACCGGCCAAACTGGCACACCCATTGACTTCATCAGCTATCACGCCAAAGGGGGAAGCTTTCAGCGCGCGCCCGACGCGCCCAAGACAACGCCGGCCATCTACACCCTGCTCAACAATGTGCAGGCGAGCCTAGCAGTCATTGACGAGTTCCCGGAGCTTGCCGACCGAGAGGTGATCCTGTCCGAATGCGACCCCGACGGCTGGGCGGCAGGCACGATCCATGACAACCCCAACCTGTTCTACCGCAACACCGAATACTATGCGAGCTATGTGGCCTGCACCGTCAATAAGCTCATCAACCATCAGTCCACGGCGGGCAAGCGGATTGACGGCATGTTGACCTGGGCCTTCTTGTTCGAGGGGCGAGGGTACTTTGAAGGCTTCCGGACCCTGAGCACCAACGGCATTGACAAGCCTGTGCTCAATATCTTTCGCCTGCTTGCCAGGCTGGGCGGGACGCGCGTGGCGCTCGCCAGCGACCGCGCCGTTGCGCCGCTGGCGCGGGGCGGCCCTGACCGCGCAGACAGCCCGCCCGATATAGACGGCATCGCCGCCATAGATGAAGCGGATGGCATCCAACTTTTCCTGAGCAGCCATCACGATGACTGGGACGTGACCACGCCGACCGATCTCCAGCTCTGCATCCAGGGAGCCGAGCCGGGCCGGCGCTACCGGGTCTACCGGTCGCTGGTGGCCAAGGGGAGCAGCAACGCCTACACCGCTTGGGAGGAGATGGGGAGGCCGCAGCAGCCGAGCGATGCGCAGCTCGCAACGCTGAAACAAGCGGCCCGGCTTAGAACCGAAGCCGCCGGTGAGATCGTCGCTGCGGAAGGCGGGCTGACCTTCTCCATGCGCCTACCGACCCACAGCGCCTGTCTGGTACAGCTTGTGCCGGCTGATTAGCTGGCCACTGACATTCAAAGGAACGCGGGGCTGTGGCAATTCTGGTTTGCCACAGCCCTGCTGTTTTCAGCTTCTTGATGCCGCACGCCTCCGCCCCAGGGGGTTCATCAATGTACCAGGTTTCGCTGGGCGAGGTATGCCTGGAAGATCTCCTCGAAGAGACGCACATCGGTGCGCGTATCCTCCGCCGATGAGCGAAACGGTTCGCCGGTCTGAAGGCAGTGGATGAAGTGTTCCGCCTCTCGTTTGTAGCTCCAGGACCAGGCAGGCTGGGGCACCGGACGGGCAAATGTCTGCTCTTTCCCTGCCCGGTAGATCTCCACCTCAGCGGGCACTTGCTTGAGGAGCAGCGGGGGCGCCCACGTGTGAATCCAACCGTGTTGGAAGTAAATTTGCGTGTGCTCGTCCCAGCGGTAATGGGAGATCCGGCCACTCTCCAACACAGCGCGCGTGCCGGCGAGGTCCAGGATCACAACGCCGGTGTATCCGTCCGGGTCGAAGTCTACCACGCGCACGCTGGCCTGGTCGCCCGCATCCAAAAACCAGCGCAGGAGATTGATGTTGTGGGTGTACTGCTGTAGATAGTTGATATACTGGCTAAAGAACTCAGGCGGAAGCCACTCCGGGCCGGTAGAGGCGCTCTGTGGCATTGGCTCGTCGCTCTGCTCCATCGGTGTATCAAGACCGGCAATCCAATCACCGCAAAAACCGTGGTTGCGCGCATAGGTGATCGCGCCGATCTCGCCGCTGGCCTTGAACGCCTCCACCTGGGCCTTCACCAACTCATTGCCGGCGTCATAGCGCTTCATATACCCAACCATGAGCCGCTTGCCGCTCTGGCGGCTTGCCGCCAGAATAGCGTCAGCTTGGCGCAGCGATACAGCCATAGGCTTTTCCATGAAGACATCCTTGCCCGCCAGAAGCGCATCTCGCGCAATGTGCCCCTGCAGCGCAAAGGCCGCTGAAACGGCCACGGCGTCAATCTCCGGGTCGGCCAGCAGCGCCTCATGGTCTGGGTAGAGCTTGGGGATGCGCAAGCGGGATTGGACGCGCCGGCCTAGCTCCTGGCGCACCTCGGCCAAGGCGACCACTTCACAATCGGGAATCGAAAGAAAGTTGGGCAGATGGACTTTCTGGGCCATGTAGCCACAGCCCACATAGCCTAGACGAATTAGGGACATAAGCGCTCCGGCTTCATGAACATTCTGGTTTGTAGCTGAATCTTATCAGGCAGAAGCCACCGCAGGAAAAGGAGGCAGTCTCCCAGTAGGCGCTGCCTCCTTTTTGGTGGGTGGCTTCAGATGGGGCCAACCGGCGTCTGCTGATTGGCGTTGCTAAGCCAGCGGTTTCGCCAGCAACTCATTGCCCTTCGCCGTGATGGTCGCACAGACTCGGTCGCCTGCACTTCTCAAACTAGCAACTTGAGCTAACTGTGCAACCCGCAAGAGGGCCGCCTTTCGCCGCGCGGCCCATTCAGCCGGTGCGTCGCCCGCTGCGCCACTTGGCCGTATACGGCAGCACAAACAAGTACAGGCCGGTGAATAGGAGCAGGAAGAGAGGGGGCAGCGGCAAGTAGAATACCCAAGCGGCAGGGTCCTTCTGTGCGATAGCGACGAAACAGACGATGACGGTTGCCGTAAAGGCGATAGACAACCAGCGGTGAATCTGCCGGACTCCTTTGTTCCAGTTCATGCGGATATCCTTCCAAGATGGCGGGCCAACTTCTCGTCCATAAGCTTCAACCCGTAGCGCGTTACCTCAGCCGGAGGTTGCGACTTTGCGCGCGCCATATCCCGCACTCCGAGCATGATGGCGCTGACCTTCGGCAACATCGTTATCCCCCTTGGTGTTTGTGTTTTCCGATGGCTCACGGGAGCCGCGCGAGCAGAGCAATGAGTTTCCCGCCCATCATCTTCCAGCCGTAGCGCGCGCCGGCGATGTTCTGCTTTTGGTTCGGCTTAAAACCCGATTGCCGGAGAGACAGGCGGGTACCCGACGCCGTAGGGGTGAGCGTGAAAGTCACGACCGTGTCTATGCCGCCGACGACCCACGTATAGCTGAGTTTCCTATGCGGCTCAATCTCGAGGAACCGGCAGTGTACAGTGCCGTCCCAACCAGGCTGCGGTTGTGCCTTGAATGTGACATACCCGCAGACCATGGACCCACCCGTACTCAACCGCTCTCCTTTGACAAAGCCGGCTTTGTGGCAAATCGTGGCAATAAACAGAAGGGCTACCTCCGGGTGGAGATAGCCCTTCTGTTAGCTGCGAATACTCAGCTGGCCGAGTAGGCGGCTAGCTGTTGGTCAGGGTAGCAGCGCTCTCTAGTAACGCCCACCCCGGTCGCCGCCGCGACGGTCGCCGCGGCGTTCCCCGCCACGATCCCCACCGCGGTCTCCACGACCGTTGCCGCGACCATTGCCGCGGCGGTCGCCCCGCTCAGCGCGGTCGCCGCCGCGACGGCCGCCGCCCGCGCCTCGGTCACGGCTGCGCGCGTCCTCCACGCTCCAGCCCTCCAGCACGGCTTGGCGGCTCAACCGCACCTTGCCGCTGGCGTCCACATCAATGACCATCGCAGTCAACTCATCGCCGAGCTTGACCACATCCTCGACCTTTTCCACGCGATAGTCGGCCAGTTGGCTGATGTGGACCATGCCGTCAACACCGGGCAGGATGTTGACAAACGCGCCATACGGCTCCACCCGCACCACGGTTCCGGTGTAAATCTTGCCGATCTCCACGTCCTCCATCATGCGCGTGACCTCGTCGAGCGCCTGTTCGGCTCCCACCCCGTCGCCGGAGATATAGACCGTGCCGTCCTCCTCCACGTCAATCTTGACGTCGAACTGCTCTTGCAGGCCGCGGATGGTCTTGCCGCCCGGCCCGATGAGCTTGCCGATCTTCTCCGGATCAATGTGCATGGTCAGGATGCGCGGGGCATAGGGGCTGAGGTACGGCCGTGGCTCCGGCAACGCCTCTCGCATCTTTTCCAGGATATGGAGCCGGCCCACACGCGCCTGCTCCATCGCCTCGCGCAGGATGTTAAAGTCCAACCCCTTGATCTTGAGGTCCATCTGAAGGGCGGTGATGCCATGGGCTGTGCCGGCGACTTTGAAGTCCATGTCGCCCAGCGCGTCCTCGATGCCCTGGATGTCGCTCAACACCTTGTACGCGCCCGTCTCCTGGTCCTGCACCAGGCCCATGGCGATGCCTGCCACCGGCGCAGTGATGGGCACACCAGCATCCATCAGCGCCAGCGTGCTGCCACAGACCGAGGCCATACTGGTGGAGCCGTTGCTGCTGACGACCTCGCTGACCAGCCGCAAGGTGTAGGGGAAATCCTCCGGAATCACCGGCAACAGCGCTCGCTCGGCCAGCGCGCCGTGGCCGATCTCTCGCCGCTTCGGGCCGCGCAGCGGGTAGGCTTCACCCGTGCTATAGGGCGGGAAGTTGTAATGGTGAATGTAGCGTTTTTCTTCCTCTGGCTGGAGCGTGTCGAGCCGCTGGGCCTCGCCGGGCGTGCCCAGCGTGGCAATGGTCAGCACATGGGTCTCGCCGCGCATAAAGAGGCCGGAGCCGTGGACACGCGGCACCTTGCCTACCTGGATACGAATGGGGCGGATGGTGGTGGTGTCGCGGCCGTCGGGGCGCAGCCCTTCCTCGAGGATCCGGCGCCGGGTCGCCTCCTTGATGACGCCCTCCATCGCCTCAGAGATGTCCAAGGCCTCGGCCTCATCATGGGACATATAGTCGTAGAGCGACTCTTCGACCTCGACGCGCACCTCATTGAGGCTGTCCTTGAGGGCGTGCTTGTCCAGCCCCTGGGCCAGCAGGTCGGCCACCTTGCGGCGGGCCAGGTTCGACACCTGCTCTTGAATCTGCGGCTCCGGCAAGAAGTACTGCACCTCCGCCTTGGGTTTGCCCAACGTCTGCTGCATCTGCTCGATGATGGCGATCACGGGCTGCATAGACTCATAGGCCAGCTTCAGCGCCTCCAGCATCATGTCCTCGGGGAATTCGTTGGCGCCGGCTTCCACCATCAAGATGTTGTCGCTGGTGCCGGCAGCCACCAATTCCAGGCTGCTGTTCTGGAGCTGGGTGTTGGTGGGGTTGACCACGAACTCGCCGTCCACAAAGCCGATCATGCTGGCGGCGATGGGACCGTTCCAAGGGATGTCGCTGATGTGGAGCGCAGCCGAGGCGGCGATGATCGCCAGCGGGTCAATCAGGTTCTCGTTGTCAATGCTCAAGGCGCTGACGATGACCTGTACCTCGTTGCGCATCCCCTTGGGAAAGAGGGGGCGCAGCGGGCGGTCTACCAATCGGGAGAGCAGGATCGCCTGCTCGGTGGGGCGGCCTTCCCGGCGGAAGAAGCTGCCGGGGATGCGGCCTGCCGCATAGAGCTTCTCTTCAAACTCGACCGTGAGGGGGAAGAAGTTCATGCCGGGCCGCACCTCTTTGCTCATGGTGGCGGTCGCCAGCAAAACCGTATCGCCGTAACGAACCGTCACCGCGCCGCCGGCTTGGTGTCCGAGTACGCCGGTCTCAATACTGAGTTCTCGACCACCGACCTCGGTGGTAAAGACTTCGGCGCCATCAAAAATACGCATAGTTCTTTTGCTCCTTACTTTCACTTACTGCCATCTTCACTTGCCGGCCAGGCGCTCCGGTGGGAGCGCCTGCGCCAAAGCGTAAGCCGCCGGCGTAGCCTCACTACATCATCTCCCTCCAGCAAGCGAACACCTGCTTCCGGCAGTAATGAAAATCGAGGTGCGGAACTGGAGACCGAGGCGAAAAAAGCGTACCCCTGCGCCCTGCCAACGCGCCCGGCGCGCAACAGGAAGGGGCAAAAGCACGAGCGTTCGCCGCGCTCTCCAATACCGGACCCCGATTTTTCCACAAGCCAGCCGGTAAGTCTGTATCCGTCAATGCTGGTGTGCTACCGTCTGCGGCAGAACAACCTGCCAACTGCGGGCAAACGATAGAAGGCTGCACGCAACAAGAGGGGCGAAGTCGCCGTGATTCGACCTTCGCCCCAAACGCACAGTCCTACTTTCGCAAACCCAACCGTTGGATCAACTGCTGGTAACGACGGCTGTCCGTCTTCTTCAAATAAGCCAAGTGGCGCCTGCGCTGGCCCACCAGCTTAAGCAGCCCACGCCGCGAACTTTCGTCGTGTTTGTGGGTGTTGAGGTGCTCGATGAGGGCATCAATGCGCGTCGTCAACAAAGCAACCTGGACCTCAGGCGAGCCGGTATCGTTCTCGTTGAGCCGGTACTCGCTGATGAGCTGCGACTTGTGCGCCTTACTGATACTCATTGAATTCTCCTGGTTCTACAGCACTCCAGGCCGGCCTGCAAGTGGCCGGCGCCGGCAAAATCCACAGTGCAACCCACTGTGAGGCCCACGGCCAAATCACCGCTGTGCCGGGCGCGTGATCTAGCACAATAGTTCGAGTTACTATATCATAGAAGGGGAATTTTGACAAATTTTGTATCTATTCTCCCTGTTATTCTCTCTGTCCATGACTGGTGGGCGCGCCACCGTTGCCCTTGTGCGGTTCTGCTATCATAGGTTGTATGGAGACGCTGCGCGGCGTTGTCGAGCGCCTGACCTATTATAACGAAGAGACCGGCTATACCGTCGCCCGGCTGTCGCCGGAAAGCCGCGCCCATCTGCCGGAGCCGGGCCGCCCCTTTGCCAACCGCGAAGTCACTATCGTCGGCAACATGGCCGGCATCAATGTAGGCGAGTCGGTGGAGCTAACCGGTCGCTGGACAGTCCACGCCGATTACGGCAAGCAGTTCCAGGTGGAGCAGATGCGCTCGGTGCTGCCGGCCACGGTGGCGGGCATCGAGAAGTACCTGGGCAGCGGGCTGATCAAGGGCGTCGGCCCGGTGACCGCCCGGCGCATTGTCCGTCGCTTTGGGGTCGAGACATTGGAAATCATCGAGGAGCGGCCCGAACGGCTGATCGAGGTGCCAGGGGTGGGCGAGAAGCGGCTCCAGATGATCGTCCAGGCGTGGGCCGAGCAGCGCGCTATCAAAGAGGTCATGCTCTTCCTCCAGAGCCACGGCGTCAGCACTTCGCTTGCCACCAAGATTTATAAGACCTACGGCGACCAGGCCATCAGCATTGTCCAGGCCGACCCCTACCGGCTGGCCCAGGACATCTACGGCATCGGCTTCCTCACCGCTGACAAGATCGCCCGCGCGCTCGGCATCCCGGCCGACTCGCCGGCGCGTGTGGCTGCGGGGGTCGCCTACGCGCTCAACCAGGCGAGCGAGGAGGGCCATGTCTTTTTGCCTGCGCCGGAGCTGGTGCAGCAGGCCGCGACCTTGCTGGAGGTGCCCCCCGCCCAAGCCGCCGAGGGGGTCGTGCGCCTCTGGCAGAGCGACCAGGTCAAGGTGACGCCGTCGCCAGGGGCCGAGGCGCTGACGCCGGGCGCGTTCAGCGCCGCTTTGATGACCACGCCGGACGCGCCGCTGCTGGCCGAAGACGGTGTGCCCTATTTCGTGGACGCCCCCGGCCCGGCCCAGGCGCTGGTGGCAGCCGAAGGGCACGCGGTCTATCTCTCGCCGCTCTTCTACAGCGAAAAGGGCGTCGTCGGGCGGCTCCTGCGCCTAGTCCAGGAGGGGAGCAGCCGGCTGCCCCGCTTTGCCCAGAAGTCGGTGGATTGGGAGCAGTTGCTGGCGCAAGCCTCCCTGACTTCGACGGCCCATGTCACCCTAGCCCCCCAGCAGCGCCAGGCGGTGCAGGCCGCGCTGACCCACCGCCTGACTGTTTTAACCGGCGGCCCCGGCACCGGCAAGACCACCACCGTCCGCACGTTGATAGACCTCTGCCGCCAGGCCGGCTATCGAGTGCTGCTGGCCGCGCCCACCGGCCGCGCCGCCAAACGGCTGGCCGAGACTACCCAGCACGAGGCCAAGACCCTCCACCGGCTGTTGGAGTTTCAGCCCGCCGAGGGGATGGTCTTCAAACGCAACGAGGAGCTACCGCTGGAAGGCGACCTGCTTATCGTAGACGAAGCCTCGATGCTCGACTTGGTGCTGACCAACCACCTGCTCAAGGCCATCCCGCCGGGGATGCACCTGCTCCTGGTGGGCGATGTGGACCAGTTGCCCAGCGTCGGCGCGGGCAATGTGCTCAAGGATATCATTGCGGCCATCGAGGCGCTCCAGCAGCAGGCCGGCGCGTCACCGGCGCGCGGTAGCCGCCCCCATCCAGCCCGCCAGATGACGGTGATCCGCTTGCAGACCATCTTCCGCCAGGCCGCCGACAGCTATATCATCACCAACGCCCACCGCATCAACCACGGCGAGATGCCCATTATCGCCAACAACCAGAGTTGTGACTTCTTCCTCTTCCGCACCGAAGACCCGGAGCGGGCCGCGTCGCTCTGTGTGGAGCTGGTGCAGACGCGCATCCCGCGGCGCTTTGCCATCCCCCCTGCCGATATCCAGGTGCTCAGCCCCATGCATCGAGGCGTGGCCGGGGTGGCGGCGCTTAATGAGGCGATCCAGGCGGCCGTCAACCCGCCCGACCCCAAGAAACCCCAGCGCCAGGTGGGCAGCCGCATCTATCGGGTGGGCGACCGGGTAATGCAGATCCGCAACAACTATGACAAGGATGTCTACAACGGCGACACCGGCACGATCAGCGAGATTGACTTGGAGATGCAGAAGCTGACCGTTATGATGGAGGGGAGGGCAGTGACCTATGACTTCCTGGAGCTGGACGAGTTGACCCACGCCTTCGCCATCAGCGTCCATAAGAGCCAGGGGTCGGAGTTCCCGGCGGTCGTCATCCCCCTGCTGACCAGCCATTACATGATGTTGCAGCGCAACCTGCTCTACACCGCGGTGACGCGGGCGCGGCGGCTGGTGGTGCTGGTGGGCCAGCCCAAGGCCATCGCCATGGCGGTGCGCAACAACAAGGTGACGGCGCGCTACACCGGCCTGCGCGAGCGGCTCTTGGAGGAGGCGCTCGCGCAGACCTGGGCCACAGCGTCATAGCACCAGAGAAACCATAAGTATGAACCAGCAGTCATGTAAAACACCAGCAGCAATGTAAAACAAGGCAAAACAAGGAGCGTTTTATGCCAACGGTTACGTCCACCCTACCCCTTGCCGTCCAGCTTTATACGCTGCGCAACCTGCCCGACCCGCTGGATACGGTGTTGGGCCAGGTCGCCGCAGCCGGGTACCGCGGCGTCGAGACCGTGGGCGATCACGGCATGACTGCCGAGGCGCTGCGCGACCTGCTGGCCAAGCACAACTTGCAGGCCGTCTCGGCCCATGTCGGGCTGCCCAAGCTGGAGGGAGACTTTGACGGCGTCGCCGCCTTTAACCGCACCATCGGCAACCTGACCTTGGTCATCCCGGCCCTGCCCCAGGATATGCGCCCCACCGACGCCGAGGGCTGGCGCCAGATCGGTCGCCGGCTGGAGGAGCTGGCCCAGCGCGCTTTCAACGCAGGCCTGCACTTGCTCTATCACAACCATGCCTGGGAGATGGAACCGATGGAGGGCAAAACGGCGTTGGACTGGCTGCTCGAGGCCGCGCCCCATCTCGGCTGGGAGCCAGACTTGGCGTGGATCGTGCGTGGGGCTGCCGATCCGCTGCCCCTGCTGGAGCGGTACACCGGGCGCTGCGCGCGTATCCATGTCAAGGACCTGGCGCCGGCAGGCCAGGGCGAGGCAGAAAAGGGCTTCGCCGACGTAGGCTATGGCACACTGGACTGGGCGACGCTGTTGCCTGCCGCCAAAGCCGCCGGCGGCGAGTGGTTTATTGTGGAGCACGACTGGCCGCAGGATGCAATCCGCACCATCCAGCGCAGCCATGACTTCCTGCAGGGCCTGTTGGCAACGCAATAGGAGGTTCAGAACAAGGAACGTAAGCACCATGGCACGAACGGCAATGTTCGGCGGGCTGGTCTTTGACGAAGCCGGCAACCCGGCGGAGGTCGCCTGGGTCGGCGGCGATGCCCATTATGTCGTGGACGACGACGGCTTCCGCCGCCATGTGGATGCAGAGCAGGTGGACCGGGCGGTGTTACGCTTCTTGCGCAGCCAGGTGGAGGACCAGCGCGAGATGGCCGTCCAGGCCATGCTGGAGATGATGGGCCAGGACGACATCTTCACCAAGGCGGCGGTCGAGTCCTCCATCAACCGCATGGAGGAGGCTGTGGGCCAGCCCATCCCCGAAGAGGCGCGTCAATGGCTGGGGATGCTGGGCTTTCGCATTGTCATTGACTACCACGGTAACGTGGTGGATATCCAGATGCCCGCCGGGGGGATTGACGAAGGCGAGTAAGCATTAGTCGAGCCGCGCCAGCGCCAAGGCCACGGCCGCCGCCCAAGGCAGCACCTTGAATTCCCCGGCGGCCAGCGCGGCGGCCAGCTCGGCGCGGCTCATCAGCAGCAGCTCTTGCTCCTCCAGATCGTCGCTAGGGACGGCCTGGACATAGCGGGCGCCGCGCGCCAGGAAGAGGAAGGCGCGGCCATTGCCCCGGTTGCCGTCCACCACATAGTCGCCCAGCGACTCCCAGTGAGCTGCGCGGTAGCCGCTCTCCTCCAGCAGCTCGCGCTGGGCCGCGGCCAGCGGCTCCTCGCCCGGCTCCAGGTAGCCGCCCACGATCCCCAACGTCTGGCCTGCGCCGTACTTGGTCTGCCGGAAGCAGATAAAGCGTCCCTCTTCCGTTTCCGCGACCACATTGATATAGTCCGGGGTGATGATCCACGGCCATTCGTCGAGGGTCCGGCCATCGGGCAACTGGACGGTATGGTATTCGACCGTCAACCAGCGCCCGCTCGTTTGCAGCACCGTGCGGCGGTCCAGGGTTTTCCAAATTTCCATCGGTAGATCAGGGATATAGTGGCGGGTCTGGCTCAGACCGGCCTGGGGTTAGTGGACCTCGATGCGCGCCACCCACTTGACCTGGCGCAGCGCATCCTCGGTCTCGCTGGGAACGATCAGCCGCACCAGCCCTTGGGCGCGGGTCATCGGCGCGCCGTCGAGGGTGGTGGCGAGCAGAATTGGCCGGTCGCGGGCCGTCGCCGCATCGCCCACCGCCTGGCCGCCCTTGCCCTCGCCGGTTTGGGCCTCTGTGGCATAGACACGGTTGCCGTAGCCGTCGGCGCTGATGATGTCGGCATAGCGCCAGGCCGCGGGGGTGTAGGCGGCGATCAGGTCGGCCAGACGAACGCCGCCAAAGGTAAAGGGGCCGGACGCGCCGTGCCCCGTGCTGACGATCCAGCAGCCGGGCACGGTCGTCTGGGGCAACCGGGCCAAATCCTCCGGCGCGAGGAAAATGCGCTCGCCGCCGGGCAGGCGTAGGGCCACGGTAGGGTCGTCGTGGGGCGGCGACGGGTTCGGTTCGTGGGCATGGCTATGCAGCCACTCAGGCTCGTCTGCCCTGTGCCCTACCGGCGAAGTGTGCATCACTCCTGCTCGAGCGTAAAGGTCAGGGGGAAGCCGTCGAACTTGGCGCGGCCCTGCGCGGCTTTCACCAGCTTCTCCGCCTCCTCGCGCGGGCGCACCACCACGACCGCCGACCCCTTGGTGTGCGCCGTCCAGGCAATATGGTCAGCGATCTCCTCCGACAGCATAAAGAGCGACCCCAACAGATAGATCACATAATCATAGGGGGTGACGTTGTCGTTGTGCAAGATGACATAGTACAACTCCCTTGAGGAGTCGCGCACAAGATCGGAATGTTGAACAAGATTCTGGGAAGGTGTCTCAGCATTTGAGTGAGCGATAGACCGCATTGTATCCTCAGACATCGTTTCCCATCTCTCCTTCCAAATGCACCTACATGTATATTAGGAGATTCTGGATTGATCGCGAACCTCGAACCATGGGTTCACGGACTTTCCCCTAATTCTAGCAGCCAACTCTGCTATCTTGGCAATTTCATCGCCTATTTATCTGTAGCGGCTGCGACCTGTCGCTGCTTCCATTGTTGTCCATCTTTGTTCATGCTCCCGTAAGTGCAGTGTAAGAAAAGTGTAATCAAGCTCCGCTACATTGGGCTTATTCCTGTACTATCGTAATTACTATCGTAGTAGCGTAATAGACCGCGATAGCTGCGACGCTAGAGCCATCCGGCCTGTTGCGGATGTGCGGCGACGAGCAAGTTGAGTCTATCATCCTGGAGAACGATCAGGGAGGAAACCATGCGCAAATACCAGAAGCCATCGGACGCCGAGCTACGGCGTAAGCTGACCCCGGAGCAGTACCGGGTGACTCAACATGAGGGGACCGAGCCTCCCTTCCGCAATGCCTATTGGGATCATAAGGAGCATGGCATCTATGTAGATGTGGTGACCGGCGAGCCGCTCTTCAGCTCATTGGACAAGTACGACTCCGGCACCGGCTGGCCGAGCTTTACCAAACCGCTGGAGCCAGAGAACATCACCACGCGCACCGACCGCAGCCTTTGGATGACCCGCACCGAAGTGCGCTCTAGGCATGGCGATTCTCACCTGGGCCACGTCTTCGACGACGGCCCCGCACCCACCGGGCTGCGCTACTGCATCAATTCGGCGGCGCTGCGCTTTATCCCTGTGGACCGGCTCAAGGAGGAGGGATACGAGGAGTATCTGCCGCTGTTCGAGGGGTTACAGGCCAAGGACGCGCAGCCAGGGTAGCGACGACCCTGGCTACGCAGTCCGACGCCATTACTCCACCATGACTTCATTGGAGAGCGCGGTAAAGAGTCTATCCTCCAGTGTCGAGGAGTCCGGATTGCTCATGGTCACGGTAATCACCCAATCCTGACCCGGCTGCGCTGTTTCGGGAATCGTGACCGCCTGGGTGAAGATGCCCTCGGCGCTGGCGACGGCGGTGGCGACAGGCGTGCTTTCGGCGCCCGCCAGGCCAATGCTGATGGCAACGGGGCTATTCGGCGGGAAGCCGCTGCCGGTGACGTGCAACTGTGAACCGGGGGCGGCATTGGCCGGCGTGGCCCGCACCAGCGGCGTCCCTTGGCCGGCAGCCTCCCCGGCGGTCACCGTAAAGACATTGGAGATAGCCCGGTAGCCGGAGCCGGGCCGCGTCGCCGCCACGATCCAGCGTTCGCTGACTTGAGCCGAGGCCGGGATGGCGACCAGGGCGCGGTAGACGCCCGCGCTGTCGGTGCGAGCGCCTTCGTCTACCACCGTCAGATCGTCCATAGGTTCGCGCCCAATGCTGATCGAGATGAGGGCATTGGGGGCAAAGCCGGTCGCCACCACCTCAACGGGTGTGCCGGGCGGGCCGGCAGCCGGGGCGATGCCGATGAGCGGCGTTTCCCGCGCCGCCGGCAACGGCAGCAATGCAGCGCCGCCGGCCACTTGTGCCGCGTCGCCGGCGACGCTCAGACCGGCCCCGGTGGGGATGCGAATTTGCTGGCCCACCTCAATGCGGTCAGGATTTCCGATCTCCGGGTTGACCGCCAGCAGCGCGGCCAGCGTGACGCCAAAACGACGGGCGATGGTGCTCAACCAATCCCCCCGCCGCACGGTATAGATGCTGCCCGCAGTCGCGCCATCAGTGGGCGCGCCGACCGTATGGGTGATAATGATCGGCCCGGCTGGGCCAGACGCCTCGGGTGTCACCATGCCGGAGGCGGCGGGATCAGGCGGGGTGGTATCCGCTTCCGGCGTATCTACCGTCGTGATTGTAGAGGTTGGCAGGAGCGCCGTGTCGGGAGCGGCGACAGGCGATGTCACCGGCGACGTCACTGGTGAGGTAACGGGGGCTGTCACAGGGGAGGTAACAGGGGCTGTCACAGGGGAGGTAACGGGTGGTGTGACCGGCCCGCTCACGGGTGCAGTGATGGGAGACGTGATGGGCGATGTCACCGGCGCTGTCACTTGTGACGGGATCGGCGACGTAACGGGAGTAGTGATGGGCGCTGCCTGGGCCGGCTCCACGATGGTTGCGCCTGGGGCCGGCATCTGGAGCGCCTGGCCCGGTTGCAGAGGCGCCGCCGGGTCAAGTCCGGGGTTGGCCGCGGCCAATGCCTCCACGGTCACGCCACAGCGCAGTGCGATCTCAGCGACGGTATCGGTGGCGGAGACAGTCACCTGTGTACCACAGACCGATTGAGCGACGGCGGCCCCGCCCATCCCCACCAGCACAAGCAGGGTCGCCAGCGCCGGCGCTGCTCGCCATACCAGCCGTTTCACTTGTTCTAAGCAACAGTTCAATCGAAAAAACTCCTCCAAACCGGCGCGCTATTCGACCGGCATGAACTCATACTCCATGACGCCAGCGGCAGCCCGCCCACCAAAGCGCCTCTCTATCAGCCTTTGCGGGGGTCGGGCAGCGGCCAGTTCTGAATATGTGCTTTAACGCCAAAACGAGCGTAGGCGTTCCCCAAAACGGTCAGGGGCATGGTGCAAGGTATTGCCTTGCACCATGCCCCTTGATAACCTGCGCCCGCCGCCTGAGTTCTCTTTGCGCCCCTGGTTCGCTAGTGCGAAGTCCCCGTCTTGTCTGTCCTGTCTAGTGGCAGCAGGCGCTTGGATGTAGGCGCTACGGTCGAGTCTTGCACAGGCGAGCAGAAAACTCAGGGATCACCTGTACACCTATAATGTGCATAAAGACACAGCGACAGATACAACAATCGCGCCGGCGTCCAGGGGCAGCGGCGTCGCCAGCGCCTGATTTATTCACGCTGTTCCCGGCTGTTCTCCTGGAGCCTTGCTTCGGCCAGATCAGTGGGGGCCGGGCCGTTCACCACTTGCCCATAAGCGTCGAAGCGGGAGCCGTGGCAAGGACAATCCCACGACTTCTCCACCGCGTTCCAAGTCACCACACAGCCCAGGTGGGTGCAGTAGGCCGAGCGGGCGTGGAGCGCGCCTTGGGCATCGCGGTAGACGGCGATCTTTTCCCTGCCCTGGCGCAGCACGGCGCCCATCCCCGGCGCAATCTCCGCCACCGAGGCGACTTCGCCCGGCGTAATCAAATCCTTGTACTGCCAGGCTTCGTTGAGGTCCTCGCGCGCCAGCTCGCCCAGCGCGCCGAGCCGCAGCCGCAGCGGGTCATAGAGGGTCGCCCAGGGGTGGTCTCCTTGGAGAATGAGGCTGGAGAGCAGAATGCCGGCGATGGCGCCGTGGGTCATGCCCATACCCGAATCGCCGGTGGCGATGTAGATATTCGGCTCGCGCGTCGGCGTGCGGCCGATGAAGGCTAGCCCGTCTACTGTCTCCATCACCTGGCCGGACCAACGATAGGCGACCGGCCCTAGCGCCGGGAAGTGGGCGCGCGCCCACGCCTCCAGCCGCAGCCAGCGCTCCTCCCAATCCTCGGCCTGGCCGGTCTTGTGATCTTCGCCGCCGATGAGCAGAATGTCCTGCTCGTCGCCCTCTGCGCCTGGATGGAGGCGGACATAATGGTAGGGGTCCAGTGTATCCCAGTAGAGACCCAACGGCACCGCGCCGCGCGGGATGGGGGCGCCGATCACATAGGTGCGATAAGCCGACTGCTTGAGATGCGTAAGCACCCGGTCGTTGATGGGGCTATTGGTGGCGACCACTGCCGCCTGCGCGGTGACGGTGGGGCCATGGCTTGTGACGGCGCGCACCGGCGCTTGGCCGTCGTCCTTGTCGGCGGAGACCTGGTCTACATGCGCGCGGGTATAAATCTGCCCGCCAAGCCGCTGAAAGGCTTGCGCCACGCCTTGCAGGTATTGCATGGGGTGGAACTGCGCCTGGCGCGGGAAGCGCAGACAGGGGCCGGTGAAGCCTTCGAGCGGCGGGCGGTCCAGCTTCTCCACATCGGCCAGCCCGGCCCGGTGCGCCGCCTCCAACTCCCGGTCAATCCGGCCCGGCGGTTTGCCCGGCGCTAGGATCAAGTAACCGTCCACCCGCAGGAAGTCGCAATCAATGCCCTCCTCGCTCACAATCCGCTCGATCAGATCAATAGCCGCACTGTGGCTCTCCGCTGCCAGGCGCGCTCCCTGCTCGCCGTGAAGCCGCACCATCTCGGTGTAGCGGTCATCAATGGCGTTGGAAAGGTGGGCTGTGGTACGGCCGGTCTCGCCGCCGCCGATGGGGCCGTCATCCAACACCGCGACCTGGCGGCCGTGGCGCGCCAGCAGATAGGCCGTGGTCAGCCCGGCAATGCCCGCGCCGACGACGCAGACATCCACATGCAGGTCGCCGGTCAAGGAGGCAGGCGTTGCAGAGGCGCCGGTCTCACTTGCTGCCATCCACAGCGAGGTCGTCGCGCCTGAAGAGAAATGCTCAGGCTGGGTTTGACCGTTGGTCATAGGAACACTCCAGGGTAGTCAGTCGGGAGTAGAAACGGGAGTAGGGGCACATTGGCCATCTCGACTATCCGGTTGGAAAGGGTGGAGTGCATGCTGCTGAACGACAGCGCGCGCCACCGCTGCTGTACAGCATCGTACAGTCAGTCCAGCCTATCAGGCGGTGATGGGTTCGTGAGTAGATAGGGATACAGCGGGCCGGTAGACAGCAGGGTATACCATACTATTGAGCGGTGATCGCGCTGCATCTCTCAGCGCATCTCGCGGCCCAGCTCCAGCTCGGCACACCGCTTCATCGCTACTTTTTCATCGCTACTTTTTCATCGCTACTTTCTGCTGCCATGCAGCTCACCTTTTATGCTGTCTAGAACACCACCATCCGCTCCAGCAGGGTCGTCACCAGCCAGAGCAGAATGGGCAGCACCACCGCGGTGAGCACCCCGCGCACCGTCTCCGGTTGCCAGGGCCAGGTGGGAATCTTCTCCAGATAGGCCAGCTCCCCCTGCAAGCCGTTGGCCGCCTCGCTCAGCGACGCCGTCTCCTCAAAGCGTCCCTCGTCTACCCGGCGGTTCAGCCCTTCATAGCTCAATTTGAGCCGGTAGGTGACGGCGGCTATGGCTCGCTCCTTTTCCGCTGCCAGCAGCCGGTGAATGCCCAGCAACGGCCAGACAAAGGCCGCCAGCCCTAGACTGGCGACCACCACGGCATTGCCCAGCGCCACCAGGTCGCCCTCGACCCGCGGCTCGGTCGCGACCCAGGCATAGGTGATCAGCAGCCAGCCGACGGCCGTGCGCGCCGTCAGGTGGGAGAAGGCATAGAGCGGGCCAAGCGCAAAGAGATCAATGCGCGTGTGGCGCGTGAAAATCTGGTTGATCACCCGAAGCTGGTGTAGGGTATGATAGGCAAAAAGCACCATCATCAGCGTTCCAAAGACGCCGATGGCTGCCACGAAGGCAGTAGCAGCCGGCGAGATAAAGGCATTCAGCCCCGGCAGAAATAGCCCCTGCGCGATGGCGATCATCTCCACTAGCCCCATTGCCACGCCCAGATAGGTCGTATAGCGCGCCTCGCGCGCCGGCAGCGTCGTCAGCCGGTAGCGCATCTCGTCGTAATCGCCCTCGCGCAGCTCCAGCGCGGGGCGGAAGCGATCCAGCACAGTCGTGGCGGTGCGGTCCAGGTAGTGGATGAGCGCCAGATAATAGACACCGCCGCCGGCTGCCACGATGTGGAACGGCTTAAAGGTACTCACGGCGCCGATGCCATCGGCCCAGTTGATCACCATGTGGAGCGCAATGAGGAACAGCGCCACACTCCAGTAAATCGGCCAGGGCGGACCGGGGAGGCGCTCCACCCAGGCAACCAACCGGTTCACCCAGCTTGGGGGGTAGGGACGGCGGCGGATTGCCGCCGGCTGCCCGCTGTGCTGCACAAGGCTCTTGGTGGTCATGGCGTTGGCTCCATCAGGGGCAGCTCCATCAGGTGCATCTGGCAGTGCAGCGCGGAAGTGTCTAGGCTGCTTCGCCCTACTCTGGCCGGGCTGCTCTCCCCGCTTGTATAGAGTACCCGAACCAGGCCATTCTCGGCAATAGGGGCAGTTGGGAAATCGGCGGCGGGCAGTAGGGGCATCTCTCGTGGATGCCCGCAGTTCCATCGCAGCTGCGGTATCCGGCGCCGCTGGCGACGCGCAGGTCTCCCCTGCCGGCTGGACGCCTTGGACTGAAAGTCCAGGCTGACAGCTCAAGCCCACTCAAAGTGGACTAGGGGAGAAGGCTGATCGCTCGTGGCTGGCGTCTTGAGCAGAGGATGCAACCGTCCTACTCGGCTCCTGCTCCCGACTCCCCCCTTGCGCGCGGCTGAGCGAATGGCTATACTGCTGCCCAAGAACCCACGACCTCTTCAACCCACCGGGGTATCTATGACCCAACTCCAGGCTGCCATTGACCACTACCATGAGCTTTGCCAGACGGGCGACCTTGCCCAGGAAAGCTGGGGGGTGCTTCTGCCCGGCATGGCCGAGCGCCATATTCTCTTTGGCGAGCGCCCGCTCTGCACCGTCCTGCGCCCCATGTTCCACACCGGCATGAGCTGGCACTATCTCAGCGCCCGCACCGGCTTGATCCTGGCCGTCTTCCGTAAGTTGAGCGAGGCGCTGCTGGCCGATGCTACCCTGCGCCGCCAGCTCCACCTGGACGCGCATGAGGAAGAATTGGTCTCGCTGCCTACCGGCTATCACACCAATATCCCGACCGCACGGCTGGATAGCTTCTTCACCCGCCACCAGGATGGCAGCTACACCCTTCACTTCATCGAGTTCAACGGCGAAAGCCCGGCGGGCATGGGCTACAACGATGTCATGGCCGAGCTGTTCCAGGAGACGCCGCTGCTGCGCGCCTTTGCCCGGCGCTATCATGTCGAGCCATTGCCCAGCCGCCGCCATGCCGTGGACGCACTGCTGCGGGTCTACTACCAGTGGCGCGGCAACTTCGGCAAACTGCCGGACATCGCCATTGTGGACTGGGCCGGCGTACCCACCACCAGCGAGTTCCTGCTCTTTGTGGAGTACTTCGCCCGCTATGGCATCAACGCCACCATTTGCACCCCCGAAGAGCTGGAGTTCCACAACGGACGGATGGTCGCCGCAGGCCGCCCGGTGGACTTGGTCTACAAGCGGGTACTGACCAGCGAGCTGCTGCGCCGCTATGGGCTGGACCACCCGCTCATTCCGGCCCTGCGCGCCGGCGCCATCTGCATGGTCAACCCTTTCAACTGCAAGCTCCTCCACAAAAAAGCCAGCTTTGCCGTCGTCTCCGACGAGCGCAACGCCCATCTCTTTACGCCGGAGGAGCAAGCCGCCATCCGCCAACATATTCCCTGGACGCGGCTGGTCGAGGAGCGGCGCACCGTGGACCCCCAGGGCCGGCCGATTGACCTGCTCCCCTGGGCCGCCGCCCACCAGGATGAGCTGGTGCTCAAGCCCAACGACGAATATGGCGGCAAGGGTGTGATCATCGGCTGGGAGACAGACCAGACCGCTTGGGAGTCAGCCCTGCGCGCGGCGCTTCAGGAGCCGACCATCGTCCAGGCGCGCGCCGCCATTGCCTATGAGGAATTCCCGCGCCTGGACGAGCAGGGCCGGGTGGAGATCAGCCCGCGCTTGGTGGATTGTGACCCCTTCCTCTACCACGGCGACCTGGTAGGCGCCTGCCTCACCCGGCTCAGCACCGTCACCCTGCTCAACGTGACCGCAGGCGGCGGCTCGGCTGCGCCGGCCTTCATCGTGGATGCCAAAGGATAGCGGCAAGAATAGACACAAAAGCATAGACGCCTATGTACTACCCAAGCCTCAACATCGGCATTGAGGAAGAGTACCAGATCATTGACCCCTCCAGCCGCGAGTTGATGGGCTATATCACCCAGTCCATGTCGCGCGACCAGTTGCTGGTGCGCGAGCGGACGCCGGAGGTCGAGCTGGTCCAGCCGTTCGGCGAGGCGGTGATCGAAGTCGGTACGCCGG
>DATLZJ010000566.1:0-3083 GCA_035574055.1 Caldilineaceae bacterium | reverse complement strand
GGCGCGCATGGCCGTGGGGCCTGCCTCGCCGCCTAACCGTTCGGCCAGGGTAAAAGTCAAGGCATTGGCATAGGCGTTGAGAGGAGGGACGCCAAAGTTGCCGGCCAGCATGATAGGGCGGTAGTCCGGCTCAGTGAGAATGCGCCAGGCCTCCAGCCCTTCAAAGGACTCATCGAAGTGAAAGCCGGGGGGGATCTGGTCAATGCGCCAGAGACGTAAGAGAGCAGCAACAACAAGGAGGAGAATCAGGCTCAGGAGGCGGTTCCAGCGCGACATAGCCGCGCATTATAGCACAGGCAGAACCGGTTGCGCCTGTATCAGATAGTGTATCGTGTTCAGCTACTTTATTGATGGTGGTTTTGTTGATGGCAGTTCTGAAAATGGATAACGACAGATTGACAGCTATCGTAAGCTATGTTACAGTAACTCCTGTCTGCAAACGTTCCCGCAAACGTTTCCGAGCGCATCGTCATCCATCCTTGGGCGACCAGCCAGGTCTACCGGCCATGCCTGTTACCCTACGCGACGTTGCCAAACAAGCCGGCGTCTCCGTCAGCACCGCTTCGCGCGCGCTGAACGGCCGGGTAGATGTCAGCAAAGAGGTCCGCTCGCGCGTGCTGGCCGCCGCCCAAGAGTTAAGCTATACCGTGAACCTCCATGCGCGGGTGCTCAAAGGGGCCGCCACCAAGACCCTGGGCGTGATCCTCTATAACACCTCGGCCTTGACCTACAACGCCACCATGATGAGCGGCTTCTACGATGTCGCTACGCCGCGCGGCTATAGCCTCATGGTCTATAGCTCACAAGCCGATGCCGAGCTGGAGCGCCAGGCCCATGAGATGTTGCGCCAAAACCATGTGGATGGTGTGTTGATCAACTCGGTGGAGTCCGGCCTCGCCCCGCTACAAAGCCTTGCCGCCCGCAATATCCCCTTTGTCCTGCTCAACCGGCGCGTCAAGGGTATGGCCTGTGACTATGTCATGGTGGACTACCAGCGGGGCAGCTACCTGGCCGCCTGTCATCTGCTGGAGCTGGGCCATCGTCGTATCCTCTACCAGCTTGGCGTCCGCACCCATGCGCCCACGGTGGCGCGCCTCGCCGGCTACCGCCAAGCCCTGCGCGAATACAAGGCGCCCTTTGCGCCTGAGCTTGTTGTCTTTGCTGGAAAATCGCCCGATACCTACGAGGCTGTCCTGACGGCGATGCAACGGTTGCAGCCGCAGCCGACCGCGATCATGGCCTACAACGACGAGGCCGCCATCCCCATCTACAAGGCGCTTAACGACCTGGGGCTGCGTGTGCCGGAGGATGTCTCGGTTGTCGGTCAAAATGATCTCTCCTTTGCCCCCTACCTCACGCCGCCGCTGACCACAATTGCCCAAGCGGTGCATGAAATGGGGCGGCGAGGGATCGAGATCCTTCTGCAAAAGTTGACCTGGCCCGCGGGGCAACCTTGGACGCCCCAGCAAGTGATCCTGGCGCCGAAGCTCACCGTTCGCCAATCTTCAGCCCGCCCCAAAGCAGATACGGCTGGGCGCGCTGCCGTCGTAACAAAAGCGCAAAACATCTAATCCCAATAGGCGCGCTGGACCGTCCGTTCAGCCATGCTCCTGTGCAAATGCCAGGCTAGAGCCAAGCGATGAGCCTACGCCTTGCGTCCATCTCCCTAGCCATTCCCCAAGCGATTGGGGCGGCCCTTGCGCGCCGGCTGTGAGAGGAGGTGTGCTGACGAGGATGTGATCTCGCTGAATGGCGCCGGTTGCCTGATTGCGTTGATTTCCTCGGCCTTTACACAAATATCCTGTAACAAGAGCTGAGTCCAGTAAACCGTGGCCCTTAGTTGAAATGGTCATCCTGAGGAGGAACACCCATGACCAACCGCACACATGCACGCCGTACCGTCTCACGCCGTACCTTCTTACAACTGAGCGCCGCCGCCGGCGCAGCAGCAGTACTTTCCGCCTGTGGCCAGAGCGGGCCTCCCGCCGATAGCGCAGCCCCAGCCCAAGCGCCGGCCGCCGCCGCACCGGCTGAAGCTGCTGCCCGCGCCGGCAGCGGCGGCTATTATGAAGCGCCGATGCTGGCGCAGCGTGTCGCCGCCGGCGAGCTGCCGCCGGTGGACCAACGGCTGCCCAGCAACCCGCTCGTCGTCGAACCGCTGGAGAGCATCGGCGCCTACGGCGGCCAATGGCGCACGGGCACCATCGAGCGCAACGGCAACGACCTGATCCGCAACATCGGCTATGAGCAGCTCATGCGCTATACGCCGGACTATAGCGCGGTGATCCCCAATCTGGCCGAGTATGTGGAGGCGAGCGACGACGGCCGCGAGTACACCTTCAAGCTGCGCGAGGGGGTGAAATGGTCCGACGGCTCGCCCTTCACCACCGATGATGTCCTCTTCTGGTATGAGGATGTGCTGATGAACCGGGAGATCACACCCACCCCCCCTGCGCGCCCCTTCACCATCACCAAAGTGGATGATCTCACCTTCAAATGGACCTTTGAAGAACCCAACGGTCTTTTCCTCAAGGATGTTGCGCGCACCAACAATGAGCGCGCCTGTGCCCATCCCAAAGCCTATCTCTCTCAGTTCCACCAGAAGTACAACACCACCAATCTGGATGAGCTGATCGAGCAATACGGCCAGAACACCTGGGCCGATCTCTTCAACTTCATGCGCGAGGTGCACAATAACCCTGAGCTGCCGACCATGTGGCCGTGGAAGCTGCAGAGCGGCTTTGGCACCGGCCTGACGGCAGTCTCTGCCGAGCGCAATCCCTACTACTTTAAGATTGACCCGGAAAACAACCAATTGCCTTACATGGATACCTATGTGTTGGAGCTGACGACCGACAACGAGGTATTGCTGCTCAAGGCGCTCAATGGCGAGTTAACCTGGCAAGAACAGTGGATCAACGCGCCCAAGAACAAGTCGGTGCTCTTCGACAACCAGGAGGCGGGCAATTACCACTTGTTCGATCTGAAGCCCACCACAGTCAATTCCATGAACATCCTCCTCAACATGAACTGCACCGACCCGGTGATCCGCGAGATCGCACGCAACCGCGACTTCCGCATCG
>DATLZJ010000565.1:0-7559 GCA_035574055.1 Caldilineaceae bacterium | reverse complement strand
AAGCACGACCGCCATTTTCCGCTGGACATCTTCCAGACGGGGTCGGGCACCAGCACCAACATGAACGCCAATGAGGTGATCGCCCACCTCGCCACCCAGCGGTTGGGCCGCCGGGTCCATCCCAACGACCATGTCAATATGAGCCAGAGCAGCAACGATGTGATCCCCACGGCGATCCACATCAGCGCCTATGAGCTGGTGACCAAGTCGCTCCTCCCGGCGTTGGCCCATCTACACCAGACTTTGGAGAAGAAAGCCGGCGAGGTGGACCATGTGGTAATCACCGGGCGCACCCATCTTATGGACGCCATGCCGCTGCGGATGAGCCAGGAAGTGGGCGGGTGGGCCAGCCAGATCGCCCACGGCATCCAGCGGTTGGAGGCGACGTTGCCCCGGTTAGCGGCGCTGGCCCAAGGCGCTACGGCGGTGGGCACCGGCATCAACGCGCATCCGGAGTTTGGCAAGCGCATCGCCGCCAAGCTGGCCGAGATGAGCGGCTGTGCCTTTGTCACCAGCGCCAACTATTTCGAGAGCTTGAGCACACAGGATGCGGCGGTGGAGTTGAGCGGCCAGCTCAAGACGGTGGCGGTGAGCCTGATGAAGATCGCCAATGACCTGCGCTGGATGAACAGCGGGCCGCTCGCGGGCTTGGGCGAGATCTCGCTGCCGGCGCTCCAGCCAGGCAGCAGCATCATGCCGGGCAAGATCAACCCGGTCATCCCGGAGGCGGTGATGATGGTTTGCGCCCAGGTCATGGGCAATGACTTGACCATCACAGTTGGGGGGCAGCATGGCAATTTCCAATTGAATGTGATGCTGCCGGTGATCGCCTACAATCTCTGCCAGAGCATTGAGCTGCTGGCCGCCGCCAGCCGGGTGCTGGCCGATAAGGCTGTGGCGGGCTTCACGGTTAACGAGGAGCGCATTGCATCGCTGGTGGGGCGCAATCCTATCCTGGTGACGGCGCTCAACCCGGTGATCGGCTATGAGAAGGGCGCTAAGATTGCCAAACAGGCTTATGCCGAGAACCGGCTGCTCAAGGAGGTGGCGCTGGAGACCACTGACCTGACCGCCGAGGAGCTTGACCGGCTGTTGGACCCGCGCCGGCTGACCGAAGGCGGCATCCAGGGTTAAGGCGGCAATACGCACTAAGCTGCGCTTGCGAGTCGAAAAACGGCCCGGCGTCTGTGAAGCGCCGGGCCGTTTGCTTTACTTGCTCCAGACGGGCTGTTACGGCAGGTAGCTCAAGGGATTGCGCGGCACGCCCTGGTAGCGTAGCTCGAAGTGGAGGTGCGGGCCGGTGCTGTTGCCGGTATTGCCGATGCTGCCGATCTGCTGGCCGCGGGTCACACTCTCGCCGGGCTTAACGTAAATGCTGTTGAGGTGGGCATAGAGGGTCACAAAGCCGTTGCCGTGGTCTACGATCACATGGTTGCCGTAGCCGCCGTTCCAGCCGCCTGCTGCCACGGCCACATAGCCGCCGTCGGCTGCCTTGACCGGCGCGCCCGTCCAGCCGCCGATATCTACGCCGGCATGGCCGCTCCAGAAGCGCTGGTTGATGGAGCCGCTGGTCGGCCAGACAAAGGCGCCGGAGCCGATCTTGGCCGAGGCCGGCACAGCGCCGCCGCTGTAGGCGACTGCCTCCTGGACGACGAAGGGTTTGGTGCCGTTGGGGATCACCAACTGGTTGCCAATGGTAAGCTGGCTATTGGGGTCGGTCAAGCCGTTCCCCGGGTAGTTCAGGATGTCTTCAACCGTGACTTTGTATTTGTCGGCAATGGAGATGAGCGTGTCGCCGGAGGTAATTGTATGGAGCACGCCGTTGACGGGCAGGATGTTCAGCTTGTCGCCGGGACGGATCAGGTCGGCGTTCAGCTCTAGCCCCGGATTAGACCACATGATGGTTTCCGGGTTGATGCCATGCTTTTCGGCAATGGCTAGCACCGTATCGCCCGGCTGCACAGTGTAGACCTGGATGCCCTCGGCGGTGGGCGGTTGATGGACGATGGTAAAGGGAACCGCCGCCCGTTGAAGGGATTCGCTCCCTGTAATGCCGCCGCCGTTCTGCTGATTGACCAAGGCCGTTACCCTGGAGGCAGCGCCGTTGCTCGAATCCAGCAGCGCGCTGTCGGGAAAGGCGCGGAAAGAAAAGCTCCAATCGGGCATTTCCACCCGGCTCAAGATGAGGATGAGTGCAGCAACGGCCAGTACGGACAGGTGGCTCGCCAGGCGCACAGGCGTCACCTGGTCGGCAAAGGTTTTAACTACCTGCTGATGGAGCTTCTGCACAAGGCTCTCCACCGCAGGCTGGGCCGGCCTCCGCGGCTCGAGCCAGTCCGTATTGGGTAAGGGGGGTGCATTGACATGAACGGCGGTTGGAAGGGGAACGCCCCGAGCGACAGTTCCAAGATGAGGACCCGGGGCCGGATGGCTTTCAGATGGTGTGTACGACTGCTGCAGAAAGCCAGAGTACTCTCGGTCGTCAGGATAGCGCCGCTTGGGCTTACGGCGCCCAAGCGCATCACCAAACGCCGAGTTAGCGTCTGCTGACATACAAGTCGTTCTCCATGCGGCTAAGATTTAGAGGGGGAAGGGCATCTCTGCGCTGTTGATCGCTGCGTCAATGTACTGCTCAACAAGGTGCTGTTCAACGTCAGGATTCCGTTCTGCGCCCTACTATATCGCCGATTATATCATGTGACGATCCTCATGCCAATCTACTTTTGTAGCATTAGGACGTAAAACCGACGACTTAGATGCGCTTTGTGTAAATCGTCGGTTTTACGTAGGAAAAGCGTAGGCGAGAGGGGTTGAAGTGGCTAGGCCACTCTTGACGCTTCACGCCGGGAGCCTAAGCAAGTCCGGCGCGGTTGAGCAGGCAGGGCGCGGTCAAAGCCGCAACTCCTTGAACGCGTTCTGGTTTGAACGCGTCATGGAAAGTGTGCGAGCGCCCGGCGTAGTGGCTTCCCGCCGGGCGTTCTCGTGGGCGGGGTTTGGCGCTCGCCGTTAGCGCTTGGTGAGCGTGTCCAGGAATTCCCGGTTGTCGCGGGTGCGGCTCAACCGCTCGATGATGGGCAGGATGGCCTCGTTGCCGCCGCCCATGGCGTCAATCATGCGGCGCAGGGTATAGACCTTGGCCAGCGTCTCGGGGTCGAGCAGCTTCTCCTCGGCGCGGGTACCGCTGCGTTCGATGTCGAAGGCGGGGAAGATGCGTCGCTCGGCAAGCTTGCGGTTCAGATGCAGCTCCATGTTGCCGGTGCCTTTGAACTCTTCGTAAATAACGTCGTCCATGCGGCTACCGGTATCCACCAGGGTCGTGGCGATAATTGTGAGGCTTCCGCCTTCTTCGATGTTGCGGGCGGCGCCAAAGAAGCGCTTGGGCGGATAGAGCGCCGCCGGGTCAATACCGCCGGAGAGCGTGCGACCGGAGGGCGGCACGGTCAAGTTATAGGCACGCGAGAGACGGGTGATGCTGTCCAGCAGGATCACCACATCCTTCTCACTTTCGACCAGCCGCTTGGCGCGCTCCAACGCCATTTCGGCGACGCGCACGTGGTTCTGAACCGGCTCGTCAAAGGTGCTGCTCACCACCTCGGCCTCCACCGAGCGATCCATGTCGGTGACCTCCTCCGGGCGCTCGCCGATCAGCACCACCATCAGATGGATATCCTTGTAGTTGGCGGTGATGCCGTTGGCGATCCGCTTGAGGATGGTCGTTTTACCGGCCTTGGGCGGGCTGACGATCAGGCCGCGCTGGCCGCGGCCAATGGGCGCCAACAGGTCAATCATGCGCGTTGAGATGACATTGGACCGAGTTTCCAAGAGCAATTGCTCGTTGGGGAAGATGGGGGTCAGCTTATCAAAGACCGGGCGGCGCTTGGCCTCCTCCGGGTCCAGCCCATTGACAGCCTCGACTTTAAGCAGGCCGTGGTACTTTTCAGTCTCCTTGGGCGGCCGCACCTGGCCGATTACAAAATCGCCCGTGCGCAGCCCGAAGCGACGAATTTGACTTTGGCTTACATAGACATCTTCCGGCCCAGGCAGCAGATGGTCGCTGCGCAAGAAGCCGATGCCATCCTGGACGATCTCGAGGATGCCGCCGCCGAAGATATAGCCCTGGCGCTCGGCGTTGGCGCGCAGCAAACGCATCACCAGGTCATACTTCTTAAGGCGGGTGTAGCCGCTGATCTCCATCGAGCGGGCAATGTCACGCAGCTCTTCCAGGTTTAAGGCGTCCAGTTGAGATATGGTCATTGACATGAGTTGTTCGGACATGTTTGGTTTCCTTGCATTTGAGCCGTTCCCAACTCGTGGGCAATTTGAGGGTCAGGTTGTTTTCGTCTTGCCGGTGAGGTTTGGGGGGCGGTCGTGCTAACGATAAAGTGTGTCTGTTGAAACAATGGAAACTACCGGTTGTTTGTCTATTCGTTACTGTCTATTGGTTGCTAAGGTCTATTGGTTATCAGTTGGTTGTGTACGTTAGCTGTGTGAGGTGGTTTGGGTATAGGTTGATTGTATAACGTTGCTCGGCTATTGGCGGTTCAGTCTATGGGTAGACGCAAAGATACAAGAATTGTGACGAAGATTCAGTTGTGCCTATAGCAATTGTCCCGTATTGTCACAGGACATGACGTAGAACCGTTCAAATGGTTATTGTCTACTATCTGTTCTGCTTGTGCTGATCTGCTTGCGGTGGACTACCAGAGAGGTTCTCTGAAATCTCTTGAATGGTCAGCGAATAGTCGGCGCTCTGCGAACAGTCTCATCGCCAGGACGGCCGCAAGGTTTTGTCGTTGATCGGGCCTGGCTGCACCAGCCTGCTGTCATATCAGTACGCCGTGGTTTGTCGCCGTTGCGGTTGCGCTGTGTGGTTGAAAGGTAGAGCAACAGAGAACGGCCAAGCGCGGCTTCACAATCTCAGGCTCAAGGCTGCTAACTGCACAAAGCTACCGTTGCGCAAACACAGCCGCGAGAGGTCCGTTGTGTCCACACCCCAGTAGTCTGTGCGTGCCAGCGGATAAGACGCGCGTGGTGCCAGGCGGACGGGCAGGCAATACCGAAAGTACTTAGAGGGTAACCATGATAGAGCTTGAGGGCGTCAACTCTCGGCACATTATAGCAATGGTTTGAATGGCCGTCAACTGTCAAATTCGTTAGAAAATCCATCCCAATGGGCAGCGCAAGCAATGATAGGCTGCCGGCGGGCCTGGGGGCACTATGCTGGAGCTTGCGCTCGAATCGCAGCCGCCCCCGGCCCGCTCCCGCAAAGCAGATGAATGCCTTCGTTACCCCTCTGCTTTACGGCTTCCCCCAAGTTACTCCCAAATGCCGGCGATCTCTTTCAGCGCCTCTACATCCAAGATCACAATCCGCCGGTAGCCAAGCTCGACGACCCCCTGGCGCTTGAAGTCGCGCAGGATGGCGCTGACAGTTTCCCGATAGGTCCCTAAGTGGTCGGCCAATGACTGGTGGCTTACGCCCTTGATCAGACCATTCTGGTTGTTCGCCAGTTCCAGCAGCAGCATCGCTAGCCGCTCCGGTAGCTTTTTGTAGGCCACGTCCTCCAGGTTGTTCTCGACTTGGAGCAGGCGCTCACCATAGGTTTGCAGCAAGCCCCAGCCCAAGATCGGGTACTGCATGGTCATGTTGCGGGCCTCGCCGGCGGGGATGACCCAGACCGAAACGGGATCGGCTGCCTCGACAAAGACATTGGGGTCGCCAGGATTATCCAATGCGCCCTCGCCAAAGATGGCGCCCGGCTCCAGTGTCGCAATCACCAGCCGCCGCCCCTCATTGTTGGTGCAGACCAGGTTGACCTTGCCGGTCATCAGCACATACATCTTGCGCGCCAGCTCTTCCGGCGTCGCCACCACCTCCCCACGATTCAGATGTTTGATGGCGACGACCTTGTCAAAGGCCGGGTCTTCCTCACGCAGGGCAGTGAGCATCTGCGGCAGGTTGCTGATGCCCGGAGCGCCGGCAGCCGGCAGCGTCGTTGCGGATGAAGAATAGGCTACGGGCGGGGCGGTGCGTTGTAGATCACGAGATATGTCACGAGTGCCAAAGCTCATCACGGCTTGTCCTTTCATGTTGGCTGGTCAGAACTCCTCCTCCATACGATTCCGCCTGCGCAGGCGCCGCCAGCGGCCCGGCGGCGCCTGCGCCTCTCCCACCCAGCCATCCCCCAATACAGGGCATCCTTTCTGAGCCGTCAGTCGCTACTCATCAAGCCGCTCAGTTGTCGCCCAGTTCTATAGCGCTGGATCAGGCTGTCAAACGGTTATCCAACCGTTCTCGATGTTCCTGTGCCTGGATGTTTTGACTTATCCTAGACAAAGATTATACATCATTACAGCACAGTCCGAGTTGATTGTCCAGCCTGTAAACATTAGAGAATGTTAAGTCTTTTGCTCAATGCGCTGTGGCCCCCTGGATGGGGTAGGCTCATCCGTTCGGCTGATATTTGACTGGCGGCAGAGATGGGCCAACATCTGAACGGGGTCGCCAACTAGGGCGACTAGGTGGAAGCAACGGCCAAAATAACAGAAAACAGACACACTGGCTCAACTCCGATGCCTGTCGTTGAGCGCCTGTTGTTGCGGCGCAATACACAAAGTATAGCGCGAATTTGTATGAAAAAGATTGGAGAAATGTATGAAACAGATTAAGAAATCCGGCGAGCCGGCTATGGCCGCCGGGCAGCGACCTGAGCGGCAACCTACCAATCGGGGGGAGGGTTGTGGTCTGTGACGGGGGCGGTGCGCCGGTGGCGCTGCCCGTCAATCAACCACTGGAGCAAGGCCTGCCACCGTGGCTGGCGCGCGGGCGCCAAAAGGGGCAACAACTCCGCCAGCGCATCCGCCGCGGAGGGAAGCTGGGGGATGCGCTGCGCCAGGGCGCGCGCGGCGTCGGTATAGCTGAGGCGCTCGGCGCCTGTCACGCCGGCCAACTCGATTGCCGCCTCAACGCCACATCGCCGCAGCGTCTCTTCCTCATCAAAGGGCGCCGCCGTCTTGTCAAAGAGAGGGCGGAGCAGGCCCTCGCTGACCGTTTGAAGCGCCTGGGCGAAGATCGCCACCACCTTGGGGTTGTCGGTTTGGGCAGCCATGGTAGCTGCACGGCTGAAACAGTAGTCGCCGGCCAGGATGGTGCTGCCGATGAGCGACTTGTCCATCTCTTCCTGTGCAGTCGCCGAGGCGTCAATCAAGAGCCGGTGGATGTGCAGCGCCACATAGAGCATCTCAAGCGCAGCAGCCAAAAGCACCCGTTGGTCGCGGCGGAGCGGGTCCTCGTTGAGGTCATAGCCGGCGGCCAAGACCAGCGCCGCCCGTACCAACGGCGCGGCGCGCTTGAGCTGGGCATGGACCAAGTCGCCCAAGGGCGAGCCTAGCTCATCGGCGGCAGCCGTGAGAACCCGCTCGACCTCGCGCAGTTCAGCCGCAAAGGCAGCCAAGGCGGCCCGGCTGCGGTCATCGCTTGTGGATGGATGGGGCATCATGGACGGGCGCTCATTCCCCTTTTGGCAGGGTCTTGGTGGTGGTCGCGATGGTGGCCTTGGT
>DATLZJ010000564.1:0-4017 GCA_035574055.1 Caldilineaceae bacterium | reverse complement strand
CCGCTACCGCCACATCCTCATAGACGCGGCGGTCTCCCTCTTGGTCATAAATGCCCTCGTAGCTGTGGATGGTGATAAAGTCAATGTTGGGCGACGCATAGAGCGCCTCTTGCAGTTCCGCGGTGTGGAGCCAGGCATGGTGGGTGCTCTTCATGCCGGTTGTGACCAGGTGATGGGGGTCAATCTGCTTGATCGCAGCGGCCGCGGCCAGATTGAAATTGATGAACAGGCGCGGGTTCGGGTCGTTGGGGTCGCCCAGGTTGCCCCGGTCCAGCTTCAGCTCGTTGCCGATCTCCCAGGCAAAGATGGCCGGCTCACCACGAAAGGCAGAGACGATACGCTGCACCAGGGGCAGATAGTTGCGCCGGTAGCCCTCGGCATAGAACTCTCGATTGAGCAGGCTCCCCCCGCCCGACGGCGGCGGCGTGTAGAAGCCCTCGTCGCCGGGCACATGGAAGGGCACATCGCCATAGAGATTGGTAAAGGCGGGCAACAGATAGAGCTGTGGAAAGCGGCTCTTGACCAGCTCGACCACCTCGCGGAACCGTTGCTCGATCTCGTCGGCGCTCGCATCGCGGTCCGGCACAAAGAAGCGCACCACCCTTGCTCCCATGTTCTGCGCCGCCTCCAGTTGCGAGGCCCGATGCTCCAGCCGCGAAAAGCGTAACGGGTCCGACTGGCGCCTTCCATAGTGGAGCAGCCCGCGCATATTGACGCCGATGAAGCGGAAGGGCTGCCCATTGACGAAGAACTCATTGCCCCGGCGCTGGACCAAGGGGCCGGTGGGCGTGGTCGGGGTGGTGACTGAGGCATCGGGCACGACCACCTCCACCCAGACCGGCGGCCCAAAGAGATTGCCCTCCGGGTCGGCCAGTCGCCAGGTGCTGCGGTGGCGGCCAGGGGTCGTAGGCGTGCGGAAGGAGACCGAGACGGGCACCTCGGCGTTGGGGGGCGCGGGTGGTACAGTCACCTGTGGCGGCGCGCCCAGCGCATCGCCGCTGACCAGCCGCAGGGCGTATCCCATGCCCCAAGTGGTCGTCCCGCTATTGCGCATGAACCAGGTCTGGGCAAACTCGACGCCAGGCTGGAGCACTGTGCCGTCGGGCACGGTGTCCCGGATATACTGGGCCTCATCCCGGTTGGGGTCGAGCAGATGGCGGATGAAGGGTGTGGGGTCTACGATGTTGTTGGGATAGCCGCTCTGTGCGCCGTTGTGGTTCTTCAACGTCAGGTGCAGGTGCGGCCCATCGGTGTTGCCGGTCATCCCGGCCAGCCCGACCACATCCCCGGCTCGAAGCTCCTGGCCCTCGGTCACGTTCGCCTGTTTCAGATGGGCGTAGATGGTTTCATAGCCGTCCGGGTGGGCGACGCGCACATTGACGCCATAAGGCCCGCCATCGGTCAGAACGCGGCGGACCACACCCGGGGCCACACAAAAGACCCGGCTGTCAGGCGGCGCGGCAAAGTCCAGCCCTTCATGGCCGGGCAGACCAAACTGGGCATAGTAGCCGGGCCGCGCGCCGAAATGTTGGGTGATGACCTTCTGCTCGGTGGGCCACACCTCAAAGCGGAAGTTACTCATGGTTGCCTTCCCTCCCTGCTCAAACAGCCGGCCCCACCTTCAACGGCGCCGGCTTCGTTCCCACGCTCGGCACACGCCAACCGGGTCGCCGTCACGGCTCACCAGGAGATATGGCGCAACGCCGGCCCGCCCGCCTCGGTCACACCGCCGGTTGCATAGACAATACCGCCGGCAAAGCCCTGGCCGTGTACCCCTGCCAGCTCAAACTCGCTGGTCAGCGGCGCTCCCAGTTGGTTGGCCCGCGCATAGGCCAGAAAGGGCGACGATGCCGCCGCCGATACCCCCAGCAGCCCGCGCACCCGCTCGCGCAGCGCCTCCGGGTCAATCTCCGCACTTCCCGGCGTGGTTGGCGTCGTGGTTGTTCCCGGCTCTCCTAGCGGCTCCGCCTGCCAGACGGCAAAGAACGAGACATGCCAGTTGTTGGGCAACCCGCCGCCGACCACCACATCCGCCGCGCCCCGTGGACACCAGCACCATGCGCCCCGCTCGCCCCGGTCGGGATTGAAGTGGTTGAAGACTACCTGGTTGGCCCAGCCTGAGCCGCTCTTGGGCGTGAGCCGCACATAGTTCTGGTAGCCAGGCTCGCCCAGCCGCTCAAACCCATCGGACCAGTACTGGATCAGCTCCGGCTCAACGATGGGCTGGCCGTTGAGGTCCAGCACACGGGCAAAGAGGTGATGGTCGCCGCCGGCGTCGTCAAAGCGGTCGGGCGCGTTCCAGGGGCGCAAATAACGCTCACGCGCCCAGGTGGGGACGGCGCCGGGCTTCTCCGACGGCTCCCATGAGCCATCCCGTGTGGTAAAGAGGTCGCGCAGCCGGTAGACCACCGCGCCGGGCGGCCTATCCGGTCGCTCCTCATAGCGCCGCACGACTACATTGAATTTCGTCGCCCATTCGCTGATTTGCATGGCGCCTCCCTGCTAAAAACCGAGACCAACCGCACGCTGACAGCCCATCCGCCGCACCGGGTGGCGCGAGGACACCGTTTGAATTGCTGCTGAACATAGCTTAGTCGCTACCCTTATGGCTGTACAGAGCCAGTCCGGCAAGCCCAAGCAACAGGCCAGCGGACGAGGATGCATAGGCCAGAAAGCTCAGGGCAAGGCTCGGCTCCAGGAGCCGGATGACCATCCCGAAGATCGAGAGAAAACCCAGTAATAGCAGGATAAAGCCAAGGGCAATGAGCCTTGTGTGAGATATCTGCCTCACGCCATCTCCATCTCAATCTATCCAAATCTATCTCATTGGTAAAGCCAACATCCGACAACGTGTTCGGGCCTCGGCTCGAAATCCGGCGGCTCCTTCACGTCGCACAGCCCTGCCTTCGCGTGGGGGCAGCGTGGGTGGAACCGGCATCCTAACGGAGGATGGAGCAGGCTTGGCGGCTCGCCGCGCGGCACCTCCTTGAAGGCGGCCGCATTCTGCGCGTCCGGGTCGGGGATGGCCTTGAGCAGTGCATCGGTGTAAGGATGGAGTGGGTGGTGCAGGAGATCGCGCATCGTCGCCTTCTCAACGATCTTACCCGCGTACATGACAAAGATGCGTTCAGAAAAGTAGCGGACGGTGGAGAGATCGTGGGTGATGTAGACGACCGCAAGGCGGTGAGAGCGCTGCAACCCCTGCAAGAGCTTGAGAATTTCGACGCGCACTGAAGCGTCGAGCATAGACACCGGTTCGTCGGCCACAATGAGCTTTGGCCGCAGGATCATGGCCCGGGCGATGACCACGCGCTGTTGTTGGCCTCCACTGAGCATGTGGGGAAACTTGGACAAGAAATCCTCCACCGGATTTAGCCTCACCTCTTCCAGCACCTCCCGGATGCGCCGTTCTCGCTCCGCTTTGTGCTTCACCCGATGGATGAGCAGGGGCTCTTCCAGGATACGCTGCACAGTCATGAACGGGGGCAGCGCTCCATAGGGATTCTGTTGAACATAGCCTACCTGGGACCGATACCACCGGATGTCCTGTGTGCTAAGGTCGCTCAGATTCTTGCCCTCAAAGATCACCCTGCCCTTCGTAGGCCGGTAGAGCCCCAGAATAGTCTTCATCAGCGTGGACTTCCCGCAGCCGCTCTCGCCGACAAAAGCCACCGCGTCCCCACGGTGCAGGTCAAAGCTCACCCCGTCCACGGCCCGCACGAAGCCCGCATGTCCAAACCCCCAGCGCCGTAGCTCAAACCAGGTGTGCAAGTCGCGGACCGACAACAACGGCTCGTCGTGGTTGGCGGGCGTATTTTGAGTCGAGACCAACACAGGGGATGCCCCCGGGCCCGGATCGCTAACCATGTAGGATACCCAGGCTCATGCGTAGAGCCAACATTTCACCGCTCGTTCGTTCTCCTTCAGCAGAGCCGGATCATCCTTACACAGCTCAAAGCGAAAAGGACACCGTGGCGCAAAGCGGCACCCCTGAGGAAGGTCGAGGAGGCTCGGCGG
>DATLZJ010000563.1:0-4589 GCA_035574055.1 Caldilineaceae bacterium | reverse complement strand
ACTCGGTGACGGAGCCGCTGGTTGGGTCCAGCTTGCTCAACCGGCCGGTCGCTTCCGCAACCCAGACCTGTCCATCCGGCCCCACGTCAATGCCGGTTGGCCCGCTGTCCGGCGTTGAGAGGGGAAACAACGCTACCTCACGCGTCGCCGGATTGATGCGCCCGATCTGGCCTGCGCCGCGCAGGGTGAACCAGATGGCATCTCCTGCATAGACCAGGTCATATGGCTCGCTGTCACGGCCAAGACCGATGAAATCCACCCGGTAACGAACGGTCTGCTCATTGGGGTCTGATGTAACGATGATCGCGCCGATCCCATCGGCGTCCGGGGCTGTGAACCAGATGCGACCGGGCGCCTCCACGGCCAGGTTCAATGGCCCACCCGGCACCGGATATTGGGTTTTGTACCCCTCGCGGACGGTGGTCGCCTCCTCAGGGACGGATGGCGCAGCCTGGACGGCGGCGGGCCGAGCCAGCCAAGAGCCGGCGACGATCATCAGACTGCATAGCATCAGACTGCATAGCATCAGACTGCATAGCATTAGACGGCATAGCCAAACGAGCCAAGGCCGGCGTCCCGATGCCCGATCATACGCCTTATCGAGCGATTCCTTATCTGACAGGTCCTTATCTGACAGGATGCTTGGGTTGATGCGTTTGTCCATCGGCGGCATGGCGTAATCGTCTCCATCATTCCTCCGGTGTTGGCTGCTACTCGCCGTGCCCACAACAGCCCAAACCGCGGCAGCCACCGGGCCTATTGGCTCAGCGAACAGCCGGCATAGACTTGGACAGCGCACGGTCGCCCTTGGCGTCGAGTAGCATCCGGTAGGTCTCCACGATCATCTGTCCGGCCTGGAGCCAGTCGAACTGCTGCATAGCGCGCTGGCGCAGGCGCAGCCCCAGCTCGGCCATTGGCCGGGAAGCTGTTGTGTTGCTGGGGGAGGTATCGGCGCTACGTTCCGGGAAAAGGCAGGCGACTAACTGTTGGGCTAGGCTTTGAGCATCGCCGCGGGCGGCCAAGAGTCCATCTCGGCCCAAGTATTCACGCGCTACCGGCGTATCAAAGGCGACGGTGGGCAGACCGACAGCCATATAGTTGAGCAACTTCCCCGCGCCCTCGGTCAAGCTGAGCTTTGGCGCGACAGCAACATCCCCCAAGGCCAAGTACCGGGGCGCATCCACATAGGGGATGCGCCCGGTCAGGGTCACGGCATGACCGATGCCCAATGCATTGACCTTGGCCTGATAGACTCCCAGGCCGGGGAACCCCATGAGCAAGAGGTATACGTCCGGGTGCTGTTGAAGGATGCGCTGCATGGCCTCCAGCAAAAGACCAGTCCCCTGATATTCGGCCAACAGCCCCAAATAGACAATAACCTTATGACCGTCGGGCACACCCAGCGAGCGGCGCAGCGCCAGCCGCTCTGCCGGGTCCATCTCAGAGGCGGGGCGAAAGACATCACAATTGACGCAATCGGGCAGGATATGCACCCGCGCCGGCTGGCAGCCGAATTGCTCAACCAGGATGCGCTGGGCATGGGCCGAGCTGGTCAGGACGGCCGGCGGTGTGCGGTCAATCCATTGCTCCAACCGGCGCAACGGTCTGAACAACACGCTGTCACGGCGCAAGAAATGGTGGTCAATCATCTCTTCGGTCAAGCTGCCCTGGAAGTCGAAGACGACCGGGAGGCCGAAGAGCCGGCCAAGCACCAGCCCGATCAGGGCGCCCTCATGCAAGTGAGCATGGATCACGTCATAACGGCGCCGCGCCAGCAGTTCCAGCGTCTTGACCCCCAGGAGCGCATCAAAGGCCAGCTTGTGACGGCTGGAGCCGACTTCATAGTGTTGGCG
This sequence comes from Caldilineaceae bacterium, assembly GCA_035574055.1. Classification (GTDB taxonomy): domain Bacteria; phylum Chloroflexota; class Anaerolineae; order Caldilineales; family Caldilineaceae; genus QEUY01. Next base: position 2,736 of record DATLZJ010000563.1, on the reverse strand, counting down.
CCAGGGGATGGGCAGCGTCCGCCGGATGTCAAGCCCCGGCACATCGTTGCCGTTGCGGTAGGTGACAATCGTGACCTGATGCCCCAGCTTTTGCAGCACGCGCGCCTCTTCGAGAATGCGCACATGGCAGCCATAATCAGCAAAAAAGCTGGTAGGCGCAATCATCAGGACCCGATAACTGGATGCCTTTGCTGGAGTTGGCGTTGGTTGGGTGGGTAGCTGCGCGGCGGGTGCGGTTGCTGGCGGCTGTTGTTCTGTAGAATGCATAAACACCGGCTAGATGTTGGCCCGCAAAGTCAGATACACGACGGTAGACAAACCGGGGTACACAGACCGGCGAGTCCCGAGCCACAAATCGCGATTATAGCGGAGGCTAGATCGCCGTGCAAATCCATGCGCGGATGGCGCTTTGGCCCTTCATCGTAGGCCAATCGGCGCCGGATCATCAGCCAAGCGCCCGGCGCAGCCGGCGCAAGTCAGCCGGCGCCAACATCCCCCCCAGACGCAGCGCCAGTAAATAGACCCCCAACCCCGCCAGCGCCTGGACCGGCCAGGGCGCAGGCAGCCAGCGCGCCGCGCCATAGGCCAGCAGCGCGCCCGGCAGCAGCGGCCACTGTGCGGCCAGCGCACGCCCCATCTCCCGGCTCCCTAGCAGCCAGAAGGCGACGCCAACCGCCGCTGCCTGGGCCAAGAGTACGGCCAGGGCCGCGCCCAGCGCGCCCGTCCGGAGGCCGCCGAACCACGCGGGGGGAGGCAACAACAGGGCCAGCGCGGCGACATGCAGCGCAGCCAGCGCCAGGCCGGCGCGCGCCCGGCCCTCGACCAACAGCCGGGTAACTGCCGCGCTTTCAAGGACGAACAGGGGCATGGTCCACAGCAACACAGCCAGCGCCGCCGTCGCCTGCGGCAGCGCCGTGGCATAGACCAAATGGAGGAGATCGCCGGCCACCGCGGCTGCGACGGCAGCGCCCCCGACCGTTGCGAGCAGGCCCAGGTGTAGCCCGGCTGCCGCCAGCCGGTGGTAGTGGTCCGGAGAGGCATGGTAGAGCCGGCTCAACGTTGGATAGAGCGCCCGCCAGAAACTTTGGATGAGCTTGATCGCCACCCGCACCAGGTTGTAGGCGGCGCTGTAGAGGCCGACGACCGGCGGCCCGGCCAGGATGCCCAGCAGAAGAATGTCCAACCGCTGGAGCAGGGTATCGGCCAGGGTGAGACCGAAGAAGGGCGCTGCCTCCTGCGCCAGGCGGCGCGGCGAGCGCCGCGCCGGGTGTTGGGGGCCGTCGAAAAGCCGCCGGGAAAACGTCAGCCAAACGACGAACGCCGCCGACAAGGCTTGGGTGAAGACCACGACGCCCAGCAAGGCGACGACGCCCCCGCCCTGCCACAGCACGGCGATGCTGATGGCGACGATGAGCAAATTGGTGAGCGCCTCCACAAACAGCAGCAGCTCCATCTGCTCGGCAGCCTGGAATAGGGTCTCACCTACCGAGGTGACGGCGAAAAAAGGGAGAGAAGCGCCCACCAGCCAGAGCGCCGCGCGCAGCTCCGGCGCCAGGGGCAACACTTGAGCCAGCGCAACCAGGCCCAATGCCGCCAGCAGCGCCGCCAGCAGTTGCACACCGAGCGCCTGGCGGACGGTCGCCCGCCGCAGGGAGGGCTGTTGAGCCAGCTCGCGCACCAGCAGCACAGGCAGCCCAAGCTCGCTGATGACCTGGCTCACGTTGAGAAAGGCCATCGCCACCGTATAATGGCCGAGGCTCTCCAGCCCCAGCCGCCGCGCCACCAGCAGTTGGAGTAGGAAGCTGACGACGATGCGCCAGAGGTTGGAGCCAGCGAGCGCGCCGGTGTTGAGCAGGACGCGGCGCCCCACGGAGTGGGCGGGTGAGCGCTGCATAGCCGCTCACCCTGGCGGCCGGCCGCTCAAGAGAAAGGCCAGCAGCCGCCGCGGCCGGTAGAGCCGGTGACGCCAGACCAGCCAGGCCAGCGCCAGCAGCCCACCCAGCTCCCAACCCCACAACTCAGGCCGCCGCGTAAAGGCAAACCAATAGGCCTTGCCGATTTCCTCTTGCTCGGACCCCTGCTTGCGCCAGACGTGGAAACGCCAGCCGCGCAGGGGCCAATAGAAGGTGTCAGGATAGAACCAGAGCCGGTCCAGGATGGCATGGCCGGCAAAGGCAGCCGTATACACCCAGAGCCGTGGAAAGCGACGGGCAGTCAGCACGACCAGCGCCAGAAAGGCCAGCAACGTATGGGCAAAGAGGACTGCCGAGCGGTGCTTGCGGTAGAAATAGGCCCAGGCCAGAGGCTTGTCCACCAGGTCCGGTCCCATGGCCGCGGCGGCGACCAGACGGTAATCGGCGTCGGTCGCCACACGCAGCGTATCTTGGGCGAGCGTCAACGCCAGCCAGGTATAGGCGACATGAGCAGGAGGAAGCATGGGTAGGGCTACGCGCCGCGCTCCTCGCGCACATAGGGCAGGCCCAGCGCAGCAGGCGCGCCCGCGCGGCGGCGCAAAGCCTCCCGTGAGCCGATGACCAGCACGATGATTGTGAAGAGGTAGGGCAGCATATTGGTGAAGTAGCCCCAGGCCGGATTTTGCAGAAAGAGCGCCAGGTTTTGCAGGTCCAGCGGCAACCGGCGGATCGCGCCAAAGAGATAGGCGCCGATGGCGCCCTTGACGGGGTCCCAGCCGGCGAAGATGACCAGGCCGACCGCGATCCAGCCCTGGCCCGCGGT
>DATLZJ010000562.1:0-2756 GCA_035574055.1 Caldilineaceae bacterium | reverse complement strand
CTCGGCGCTGATGTGGAGACGGTGCGGGCGGTGCTCAACAGTTGGGGGCCAGGCAAGTATGACGCGCAGCTCAACATGGACGGCAAAGCCCTGCGCCCCGATGGGACTTCGGCGGCGACCTTGATCCCCCCTGCTTTTGGGCTGGCCGGCATCAACCTGCACACCTGGAACGGTTGGGGTTCGGTGACCTACTGGAACGCGTATGTCGCTAATACGCAGATGCGCGGGCGCGGCGTCTTCTTTGACCCGCGGCTCAACGACCCGGCAAAGTATCCCCTAGCGGCCCAAAGCGGCGATTGGAATCTGCGCCATACGCCTGACCTCGTGACGCCGAAGCTGCCGGCATTGCAGGTCTACCAGTTGGCGCTGCCCGCTCCCAAGCCGCCTAAAGGCAGCTTTAACCAAGCGGCAGCGGTGCGCGGGGAGAAGCTCTTCAACGGGGCAGCCGGGTGCGCCGCCTGTCATGTGCCGCCGCTCTACACCGAGCCGGGATGGGCGATGCACACCGCCGAGGAGATGGGCATAGATGACTTCCAGGCCAAACGGTCGCCGGATGAACAGTACCGTACACCGCCGCTGAAGGGGCTGTGGAGCCATACGCAGGGCGGCTTTTACCACGACGGGCGCTTTGCCACCCTGGAGGAAGTCATCGCCCACTACCAGGATTTGTTGGAGCTAGACCTGAATGAGCAGGAAGTGCAGGACCTGATCCAGTTCCTGCTGTCGCTGTAACCCAGTGGCGGGCCGGGATGTAGTCGCGGTGAAGACGACCGCTGCCGGTCGCTCCGGCGACGCGATAGAGACTCTCTTATCCAGCCAGCGACTATCCGGGGGGCGTTCATGCCCCCCGGTTTGCTGCCGCCCGAAGTGATGCGCGTACAGAGTTGGCGTCACACCGTGGGAGATGTTACACTCGACAGCAGGTTGGGGGGAGAAAAGGAGGGTGTATGGCGTTGTTGGTGGTAGGCTACCCTACGCTGGAGCCGGCGGACTATCGCTGGATTCAGGCATTTCGCGCCGACCATGACCCTCAGTTCCGCATCGTGGCGCCCCATGTGACGCTGGTTTTTCCGGTAGATGAGGGGTTGGAGGATGAGCTGGTCGCGCATGTGCGCCAGGTCGCCAAGAGCAGCCCCAAAGTCAGCTTCACCCTGCGCTGCGCGACCATCATGCCGGACTTGTCATCCGGCGGCAGCCAGGCCGCCCATGTCTTTCTAACGCCGGATGAAGGCTACAGCGCGCTGGTCAAGCTCCACGACCGCCTCTATACCGGGCCATTGGCCCCCTATTTGCGGCTGGACATCCCTTTTGTGCCCCACATCACCGTCGGGCAGACCGCCGAGCGCGAGACTGCCTACCGGCTGGCGGGCGAGCTGAACGCGCAAGCCTTCGTCGTGACCGGCGAGATCGCGCGCTTGACAGTGATCCGCTTTCACAATGGGCTGGTCAGCAACTTGGTGGAGTTGCCCCTGCTTGGAAGATAAGGCTTTGAGGGCCGCGCGCCGGGGTGATGAGAACCGGGGTGATGAGAAAGGAAGCTGCACGGATGAAGGTCATCCGCACCTTTGATTCGATGGCCTCGTTGGGCGAGCGATTCGCCGGCGAGGTCTTTCAGGATATTTCGGACGAGACGCTCTATGTATACAACCGGACCGACAACCAGTGGTACCAGTATCGCTGGGCGCCAGGCCGCCGCGAGATCACGCTGGTAGGGCCGGCCAGCGGCGAGCTGCCGTTGGTGGTCCAGGTCTATCCATAGGCGTCTATTCCTACCCCTTCTTGAAACCTATACTTTCTCGAAGTGTTCCACGTCGAGCACGAAGATGGTGGCGCCGCCCATCCGCTTTTCGACCGGAGTCGGGATGTGCACCTCGCCCGGTTCCATGACCGGGGGCAGGGGGGTCACATATTGGATGCGGTCGGGGCAGCTCTCGCGGATGATGCTCAACACCTCCTCCACCTTGGCATCCTCGACGCCGCAAAAGACCGTGGTGTTGCCAATACGCAGAAAGCCGCCGGACGAGGCCGTGACTGTGGCCGAATAGCCGCGTCGGGCCAGCCGGTCCAGCAGATTGCGGCTGTCGTCACTGTTGATGATCGCCATGACCAGCTTCATGAAGTCTCCTTTGGCGCCAGCGCCTGCACTTGCGCCAGAATGGCATCGTGGACGGCGTCAATGGACTGGGCTGCATCCACCACCAACCAGCGGTGCGGCTCCTGGGCGGCGAGCGCCAGATAGCCCCGGCGCACCTCCTGGTGATAGGCCAGTGTCTTCTCCTCGATGCGATTCCATTCTTCGGCGGCGCCTGTCTGCTTGCGGCGCAGCCCTTCGCGCACATCAATGTCGAGATAGATGGTCAGGTCGGGGACCAGGCCGCCGGTGGCGTACTCGACCAGCCGGCGCAGCGGCTCCAGCGGCTGGCCGTGACCATAGCCCTGATAGGCGAGGGTGCTGTCGGCGTAGCGGTCACAGAGGACAGTCTGGCCGGCAGCCAGCGCCGGGCGGATCACTTGGTCTACAATCTGCGCACGCGCCGCGTTGAAGAGCAGCGTCTCGGCGCGGATGCTCATCTCGGTGTGTCTGCGGTTGAGCAGGATGGCGCGCACGGCATTTCCGATCTCCGTGCCGCCCGGCTCACGCGTCACCAGCACGCGCGCGCCTTGGCGTTCGAGGGCAGCGGCCAACAGTCGAATTTGGGTAGATTTGCCGCTGCCCTCGGGGCCTTCAAAGGTGATGAAGGAGGCCACAGTGCCTT
>DATLZJ010000561.1:0-2303 GCA_035574055.1 Caldilineaceae bacterium | reverse complement strand
CCCCTGCCGATGTGCGGGCCGCCGGCTACATCATTGAGCCGTATAACGAGCAGTGGCGCTGGCGGCGGGAGCTTCTCGCCGGCGGCATTGAGTACGGCGCGCCGTATCGGACGCGGGATGCTGCCATTGCCGATGCCCGGCGCATGGTTCAGGCGCGAGGGCCGGCAGCCCCCGCAGAGCCGGCCCCCGCCACGCTTGACGATCTGGATGTCCTGGACCGCGAGCTGGCGCCCTGGCCCCTGGACAGCGAGGCCGCCGTGGGGGAGGAGCTAGATGATCCGATCGTGGCTGCTGGCGGCTGGCCGCCGGCTGCTAGCTCCAGAAGCGGAGCAGAGAGCAGTGAGGTCGCCGGCTCTGCTTCTGGCTCTGCTGCCAGCAGCCAGCAGCTAGCAGCCGGCAGCCAACAGCCGGACGAGGATCCGCGCATTGCCGAGCTGCGCGCCACGATAGCCATCTATCAGGCGGCGTTGGGCGCGGGCAGCGCGTATGTGCGGCTGACCGGTTTCCATACCCATCGAGTGCAGGCGGACCGCATCCTGCGCGCCATGATCGAGCAATTGGAGCGCAATCTGACGGCGCTGGAGGGGGATCATGATTAAACCCAGCGGCGACACCAACTACGCTATCCGCAACACTAGCTCGACGTGGCGCGAGATCAAGCACGAGACCTGGACCGAGCGCATCGGCGTCGTCGCTACGCCACTGGGCCTGATTCACGTCAGCGCCGGCCTATTTCACACGGTCCACAAGGGCAGAAGCGATTTCACACACATCCGCTTCATCTGGCAGGGCCGCGACCACATGCGCTTCTATGATCGCTATGTCTCCACGCGGCAGGCCGCAACCCTGGCGCGGCGTTTTGCCGAGGAAATTGTGGGAGAGCATCATGCCGATGGATCCCGCCCTCTACCCTGACAACTGGGATGAGATCGCCTATGCGGTCAAGGACGCCGCCGGCTGGGAGTGCCAACTTTGCGGCGCTGCCTGCCGGCGACCCGATGACCCTGCCACGGCCCACCTGCCGGTACTGACGGTCGCTCACTGGTTTCACGACTACACCAGCCCAGCTACATTCGTCGTGAGCCTATGCGCCGCCTGTCACAATCGCCACGACGCCTACTACCGCGCCGCCAACAGACGCCGGCGCGCCCTCGAACGGCAGAGGACACAGGGACAGCTCGATCTCCTTGGCGTGTTGGAGGAATCTTGGGTGGATGAACTGGCGGCGCGCTGGCCCGATATGAGCGCCGTCCCGGAAGGCCGTGATATCTTCCCGGAGTATCCCATCTACTATGGAGCGGAGCATGACCAGCACCGTGCGCGGCAGCTATGAGCGAATGCCCGGCTGGTGGGCGCCGCCCTATGTCTTTGGCATTGTCTGTGATGCCTGTGGAAGGGCTGTCGAAGCCTCGAACCTGGCGGCATTGCGCGATGCCACCATCAACTGCGGCTGGGAGGAAACATTCCACACTCGCGGCAACGGCGGCGCGGATCATCGCTGCCCGGATTGCGCCGCCGTTGCCGCGCTACAGGCCCCAGCGCCGGCGCTCATCAAGGCCCTCAACCGCTGGTACATGGAGCCAGAGAGCCGACGGCTCTATCACACGGCAGTGGCTGCCGGCATCGAGGTGCGGGTACGCCGGTTGCGCCTGGGCAACCCTTATACCAACCCACAATACGGCCAACTTGAGGATGTGACGGCGCTGTATGCGGCAGCGAATCAGCAACGAGGGGAAACGGGAATATGATAGTCGCTCTCTATCTGACCTCGATTGTGCTTGCCAATGTCACCGTGGCGCTGTGGGGACCAGGCGTATCTATCGTGAATGCCTTTGTATTCATCGGCATAGATTTGGTCGCGCGCGACCGGCTCCATGACGCCTGGCGCGGGCGTCATCTATGGCCCAGGATGCTGCTGCTGATTGCCGCGGGCAGCCTGCTCTCCTACGGCCTGAACCGCAACAGCGGCCCCATCGCCCTCGCCTCGTTCGCGGCCTTCCTCTGCGCCTCTCTCGCCGATGCGGTGGTCTATCACGGGCTGCGCCATTCTCGCTGGCTGGTGCGGGCCAATGGCTCCAATGTGCTATCGGCTGCGGTAGATTCGGTTGTTTTTCCAACGGTCGCCTGGGGCACGTTTCTGCCCTGGATCGTCGTGGGGCAGTGGCTGGCGAAGGTCGTAGGTGGCGCCGTCTGGTGCGCCGATAACGGCTCGTACAGCGACGCATTCGACTGGACATGCTTTTCAGACTGGCTGTGCTTTATGCAACCCTGGCGAAACCGCTGTGTCTTTGTCGTCGCGCCCG
>DATLZJ010000560.1:0-2207 GCA_035574055.1 Caldilineaceae bacterium | reverse complement strand
CTGGCGGATGCTCAGGGGCAGGCCCATCCCCGGCGGCTCGGCCTCGCCAGCCATTTGGGGGTGCTGCTGGAGACGCCGACCGTTGGCGTCGCCAAGTCGCTGCTGGTAGGCAAGGCCGCCGAGCCGGAACAGGTCAAGGGCGCGACGGCCCCGCTTCTGCACCGAGGCGAGCAGGTCGGTGTGGCGCTGCGCACCCGGCCTGGTGTGAAGCCTGTCTATGTGAGTATCGGCCATCGCATTACTCTGGAAGAGTCCGTGGCCTGGACGCTGCGCTGCACGACGCGTTACCGGCTGCCGGAACCGACCCGGCTGGCCCACAAGTTGAGCAAAGATCGTTCGCTTGCTCCTTAGCCTTTCGTTTGGCACCTACTACGAACTCCGAGGCAGACTATGACGCTACTAGGAGGCATTGAAGCAGGCGGCACCAAGTTTGTCTGCGCCGTCGGCACAGGGCCAGAGGATATCCGGGCGGAGACCAGCTTCCCCACCACCACACCGGTGGAGACCATCGCCCAGGCCATTGAGTTCTTTCGCCGCCAACCGGAGCGGCCGGCGGCCATCGGGATTGCCTCGTTTGGGCCGGTGGACCCGGACCCACGCTCGCCGACCTTCGGCTATGTGACCACGACGCCCAAACCCGGCTGGGCGCACACCGATTTTGCCGGCCCCATCCGCCAGGCGCTTGGCGTGCCGGTGGGCTTCGATACCGATGTCAACGGCGCAGCCCTGGGCGAGTATCGCTGGGGCGCGGCGCAAGGCTTGGACACCTTTGTCTACCTGACCGTCGGCACCGGGCTAGGGGGCGGCGGGATGGTGAACGGCAAACTGCTCCACGGCCTCATGCACCCGGAGATGGGGCATATGGTGCTGCCCCACGACTGGGACGCCGACCCCTATGCCGGTTTTTGCACGTACCACGGCGATTGTTGGGAGGGCCTGGCCGCAGGCCCGGCGCTGGAGGCGCGTTGGCATTTTCGCCCAGAGCAGCTTCCTCCCGGCCATCCCTCCTGGCATCTGGAGGCGCACTACCTGGCGCTGGGCGTGGTCAATATCATCTGTATCCTCTCGCCCCAACGGATCATCATGGGCGGCGGAGTCATGCAGCAATTGCATCTTTTCCCCAAGATTCGGACCAAGGTTCAGATGGTGCTCAAGAATTATATTCAGAAGCCGGAGATCATCGAGCAGATTGACCGGTATATTGTGCCGCCGGCCTTAGGTGGGCGGGCCGGTGTGCTGGGCGCGATGGCGCTGGCCGAGGAGGCGCTGCGCGCATGAGCGAGCCGGCCGCTTTTGATCTGGCTGCTTTTGAGCCGACCGAGCATCCGCACCGGCGTTATAACCCCCTGACCGGCGAATGGGTGTTGGTCTCGCCACACCGCACCAAGCGCCCCTGGCAGGGCCAGGTGGAGAAGCGCCCGCCGGAGACGCTGCCAAGCTATGACCCGACCTGTTACCTCTGTCCCGGCAATGAACGGGCCGGCGGCGCGCGCAACCCCCACTACACCAGCACCTTTGTCTTTACCAATGATTTCGCCGCGCTCCTGCCGTCCGGCCCACGGGTCGAATGGAACACAGACAGCTTTTTTCGGGTGCAGGCCGAAACAGGCATCTGCCGGGTGCTCTGCTTCAGCCCGCGCCACGACCTGACGCTGCCGGAGATGACCATTGAAGAGATCCGCGCCGTCGTGGATGTCTGGTGCGAGCAGACGGCGGAGCTGGGCGACCGGCCCGACATCGCCTATGTCCAGATCTTCGAGAACCGGGGGGCCATGATGGGCGCATCGAACCCCCACCCCCACGGCCAGCTTTGGGCCAACTTCCGCGTGCCCCAGATTCCCGAAATCGAAGACCGCTGCCAGGCACGCTACTACGCCGAGCATGGCTCGCCGCTGCTGGTGGACTACCTGGCGGCAGAGCGGGACGCCCAGGAGCGGCTGGTGGTGGAAAATGAGACGTGGGCAGCGCTGGTCCCCTTTTGGGCCGTCTGGCCTTTTGAGACGTTGGTGCTGCCGCGACGCCATGTCGCCGGTCTGCCGGAGCTGACGCCCGACGAGCGGACCGGCTTGGCCGACCTGCTCAAGCGGCTGTTGACCAAGTACGACAACCTCTTCGAGACCAGCTTCCCCTACTCAATGGGCTGGCATGGCCGGCCCGTGTCGGCGGGCGACCATGCCCATTGGCAGCTTCACGCTCACTTCTACCCG
>DATLZJ010000559.1:0-12654 GCA_035574055.1 Caldilineaceae bacterium | reverse complement strand
CCCCCGCTGGGCAAGCGCCTGGGCCGCCGCTGGCGAGCGCACCAGGCAGACTGAGGTGTGTTTTGTCTGAGCCAGACGGTCCAGCAGCTTTGAGCCAATATAGCCGGTTGCACCTGTGACAAAGATCTGCATAGAGCGCTCCGAGGAAAGGGCCAATCTGGGTTCGATGAGCAGGTAGAGCGGACTGGTTAAGCGATCAGGTAAAGAGTGCGCCGACGCTCTCGCCCGTGTGGATACGGCGGATGGCTTCGGCCAGCAGGGGCGCCACCGAAAGCACCGTCAGCTTATCAAACTGCTTTTCCGGCCCCACGTGACAAGTATTGGTGACGATGAGCTGCCGCAGGTCAGAGTTCTGTAAGTTGCGCACAGCAGGGCCGCAGAGGATGGGGTGGGTCGCCCCGGCGATGATTTGCCCAACGCCGGATTCGACGAGGGTTTGGAAGGTGGTGATCAAGGTGCTGCCGGTGGCGATCTCGTCTTCGAAGACGATGGCGTTCTTGCCCTTCACGTCGCCCACCACAAACCCCTGTTGCACATTCTGGTCGCCGACGCGGCGTTTGTCAATGATCGCCATGGGGAGCTTGAGCCGGGCGGCGATGCGCCCAACGCGCTTGGCCCCGCCGGCGTCGGCTGCCACCACCACCGAGTTGTCCAGGTCGTAGTGGGCGCTGATGTAGTCGGTGATGATGGGGATGGCCGTCAAGTGGTCTACGGGAATGCTGAAGAAGCCATGCACCTGGGGGGCGTGGAGGTCCATGGTCAACACCCGGTTCGCTCCCGCGGTTTGCAGCAGGTCGGCGATCAGCCGCCCGGTGATGGAGATGCGGGGGGCGTCTTTTTTGTCGGAGCGGGCATAGGAGTAGTAGGGGATCACGGCGGTAATGCGCCGGGCCGAGGCGCTGCGCAAGGCATCGAGGGTGATCATCAACTCCAGCAGGTGGTCGCTGACGGGCTGGGTAAAGGACTGGACCACGAAGACATCTCGCTCGCGCACATTCTCCATGACCTGCACGAAAAGGTTGTCGTTGGAGAAGCGGGTGATGGTCAGCTTGCTTAACTCGATGCCGAGGTAATCGCAGATCTCCTCGGCCAGGCACGGGTTTGAGTTCCCGGTAAAGACCCGGAGTTGGTCTCTCATGAATTTGCGGCTCCTTCGCGCTGTTGAGGAGAGGCTAGCGCGGGCATTATAACATGCCGGCTCGCAGGCAGGGCTACGCGTGGGCGCAAGAGAACTTTCGGCGAGAGGGGGATGTGGCTAGAAAGATTGCGACTAGACCACCAGCGCGTCATATTGGGCGCGCACCGCCTCCGCGCCATACTTCTGCTCCAGCCGCTTGATAATAAAGTGGCCGCGCGCCATCTCTTGAAAGTGGTTCATAAAGAGGACATTGACGGCCGCGCCCGTGACCGCCGAGACGAGGGGCAGGGCCTTGGCTGCTGCTTGGGCGGAGACATTCACGCTGAAGCGCGAGGCGATGGCCGCGGCCAGCCGCACCAGCGGCGGCGCGCCTTCGGCGACAAGCCCCCTCTGGGCCACATAGGCAGCCGCGTCGCTCATGGCCTTGGCGAGCGAGGCGCGCACCAGCCAATAACCGCTCTCGGCGCTGTTGTCCAGGGGGGTTGTCCCACCCAGGGCGAAGACCTCCAGGCAGGCCAGCCGTACATCCAGTCGGTTGAGGTCATGGCCTTCGCTGCGGGCGATGTCGGCGATCGAGCGCAGGATCAGGGTGGTGGAGATGGGCAGCTCCACCGAGAGCGCCCACAGCCCAAGCGCGCCGCCCGCCGCGCCGGAGCCGGCGCTGAGCCATTTGTGCAGGGTGGGGCGGGCCGCGGGGCGCGCGGATGCCTTCCCGTCTTGGTGGAGGGTCCGGGTCGCCATATCCATGGCGCGCAGCAGCGCAGTCTGGGTGATGGTCTGGATGCGACCGCTGAGATGCTTGGGCAGCAGCCGGAAGCCGGCCTCCACCGGCTGGCCGAGCAGCGAGGATAGCTCGGCAGTCAGGCTGGGCGACTCCAGCTTGCGCTTGGCAAGGCGCAGGTCTTCCAAGTCGGCGGGTGTAAATTCGATAATCTCAGGCGTATCCATCATGGCGCTCATTGTAGCCGATGGCGGCTGAACGCAACAGTCGGCAAGGATACAGGTCAATGAACCCTTATCAAAATGCCAACCGGTGCGCCTGCCAGAGCACTTTGCCGCCGTTCAGATCATAGGTCCAGAAGGGATGGGGCGGCTCGGCGAAGCTGGGCGCGGTGGCAAAGGTGACTCCTTTGTCGGCCAGGGGCGGCACGCCGGCATGGTAGTGGCCGCTCAACACCAGCCGCACGTTGCCCGAGGCGATGATCTCCGCGCGCATTTGCTCCCCGGCGCCATAGGTATGGGGATAGTCCTGGTTGCGCTCCGGCCAGACTACGTAGTGCTGGACATGGATTTGGGGCGGCGAGTGGAGGTCGGCCAGGGCGGCGCGGTAGCGAGCGCGCTCGTCGCCGGTGCGCTGGGGCACATGGCGCGGCCCTTCCTCGTCGGCGAAGACCAGCACGCGATGGCCGGCGCAGACAAAGTCGCGGGACGCATGTGGAAAGACCTGGGCGATCAGCGCCGGGTGGTCGTGGTTGCCGTAGACCAGCGCAACCGGAACGCTTAGCTTCTCCAGCAGGCGGGCGATGAGCTGCAAATCTTGGCGGCCCAGCGCCTGGAGGGCAGGGTCCTCCAGGGCATCCATCGGGTAGTCGAGCAGGTCGCCGGAGAGGACCAGCAGATCGGGCGCCAGCGCCGCGATCTGGTCAATGGCTCTGGCGAAGTAGTCCGGCATCTGCCGGCTGAGACGGGCCGGGATCTCGGCTGTGCCGGGCAGATGGTGGCGCAGGTGCAGGTCGGTGATGTGGGCAATACGCATGGTGGGGAGAACAGTAGCGAGTGGACGAGACGGATGGGCCGGCGGCTCGCTGCCATTACATCCGATGGCTTACCATATCCTATATCCTATAGGATTTTCGGCAACGTGAAAAATGGTTTGACAAGCGAATCAGCGGCACGTATAATCGCCCTACCAGTGTAACATAGCCTGTGTAACATAGCCAACGGCAGGCGCCAAGCATCCAAAGACTAGCGCCCGCCCGCTGAAGCCACCGTTCCCGTAGGCGCCCATCGAAAACTGTGCAGGCCGCAGCCTGGCTCCCATCTGCTCCCGGCCCGCACTTGGATCGTCGTTAAACGCACCCGAACCAGCCGCGCGTTGCAGTTGTTCCATCGCGCTGCGCAAGCGCCGGTCGAGCCGTGCCCCGGCGCGCCTAGCGCCAGATGTCGCCACAGCCACGGGTGCGCCGCCTGGATCGGCGCCTGAGTTCCCTAGGCCGGCATTCGCGCCGGCCTGGCATCGCCACGAGCCTGAAGAGCAGCAAACCAGACCACACCAGGAACTGGGAGACCTGCATGAACGAAGCTCTGCGCTTGGATTCCGTTTCGCTGCGCCTGGACCTCGTCTCGCTTCGCCCAAAGGTCGAAGCCGCGCTTGAGTTTGCCGGGCGCCAGCTCCGCCATCTGGTCGAAACCTACCCCGATTTCTTCCCCATGTACACCGTGCAGGGCAAGTGGAAGCACAGCGGCGAGGCATGGACCAACTGGTGTGAAGGCTTTTTGGGCGGACAGCTCTGGCTGCTCTACAAGCATACCGGCGACCCTTATTGGCGGGCCAAGGCTGAGCATTACTCGCGCTTGGTCGAGCATCGCCAGCATGACCGCACGGTTCACGACCTGGGCTTTGTCCTCTGGTCCACTTGGAAGCGCTGGTATGACCTGACCGGCGACCCGGCTGTCGAGCAAGTGGTGATCCAGGGCGGGAAGACAATGGCCATGCGCTTCAAGGAGAAGGGGCAATATCTGCGCTCCTTCGTGGCGGACGAGAGCCTGTTCATTGACATTATGATGAATGTGGGCATCATCTTCTATGCTGCCCAGCGAACCCGCGACGAGCATCTGTGGCGCATCGCCACCCAACATTGCTTGACCACCCGCAAGACGCTGGTGCGCGGCGACGGCAGCACGGCCCATGAGGGCATCTTTGACCTGGAGACCGGCGAGATGCTGCGCCAAAGCACCCACCAGGGTTGGCGGGGCGATTCCTCTTGGGCGCGCGGCCTCACCTGGGCGCTCTATGGCTTTGGCACAGCCTACAGCTTCACCCAGGATGCCCGCTTCTTGCAGACTGCCGAGGCGTGCGCCAACTTCTACATGGAGCGCACGCCGAGCCACGGTGTCCCGCCCAATGATTGGGATGAGCCGGACCCGGCTTACCCCTATGAAAGCTCGGCGGCGGCCATTGCCGCCAGCGGGCTGTTGAACCTGGCAAAGCTGACCGGCGATCCCGCCAAGGCGCGGCTCTATCATGGCTATGCCCTGACCATTCTGGATACCCTGACCACGCCCGAATTTCTGGCCGTGGAGACGCCCGGCTGGGAGGGGATTCTCAAGCACGGTATGTATCACCAGCGCAAGGGGCTGGGGGTGGATGAAAGCGTGATGTGGGGCGACCACTTTTTTGTTGAGGCGCTCTGTAAGGTGTTGGGCCATGAGTGAGCGGTCTGGGCAGGCGCGGCCCGTGACGGAGCGGGTCGCGTTGGTCACCGGCGCCAGCCGGGGGATTGGCCGGGGGATTGCGTTGGCGTTGGCGGCCCGCGGTTGGGCATTGGTGATCAACTACCGCGGCCAGGTCGAGGCAGCCCAGGCCACTGCCCAAGCCGTGCAAGATCAAGGCGGCCAGGCGCTGGTGGTGCAGGCCGATATCGGCCAGGCCGAGGACCGCGAGCGGCTGGTGACGGCCGCGCTGGAGCGCTATGGCCGGCTGGACCTCCTGGTCAACAACGCAGGGATGGCCCCTCGCCAGCGCATGGACATCCTGGTCACAACCGAGGCCAGCTACGATGAAGTGATGGCGGTCAACCTTAAGGGGCCGTTCTTCCTGACCCAACGGGTAGCGAACGCTATGATCGAGCTGGCGCGCGCCGGCGTGACGCCGCAGCCGATGATCATCAACATCGGCTCGTTGAGCGCCTATGCCAGCAGCACCAACCGGGGCGAGTATTGTCTCTCCAAGGCGGGCGTCGCCATGATGACTGCCCTCTTTGCCGACCGGCTGGCCGAGTTCGGCATCTCTGTCTACGAAGTGCGGCCCGGCATCATCGCCACCGACATGACCAGCGGCGTTAAGGAGCGTTACGACCGGCTCATCGGCGAGGGGCTGACGCCTATTCGTCGCTGGGGAACGCCCGAGGACGTGGCGTGCGCGGTGGCGGCGATTGCTGAAGGCTACTTCCCATTTTCGACTGGCGAGGTGATCAATGTGGATGGCGGCTTTCACTTGCGCCGGCTCTAAGGGCGCGCGCTGGCGCAGGAGCCGGCCATGAAGATCCGGCGCGTTGCGACGCTGCGCACCCCTGACGATGTGCGCAGCCATGCCGTTGCACTGGGCATTGACCTGCCGCTGGATGATGAGGTGGCGTGCGGGCCGGATGCGCCGTTGGCCCAACCCCTTCGCTATCGCGGCCGGACCATCGGCAATCGCTTTGCCGTGCTGCCGATGGAAGGGTGGGACGGGACCACCGATGGCCGGCCCACCGACCTGGTGCGGCGGCGCTGGGCCAATTTCGGCAAGAGCGGGGCCAAGCTGATCTGGGGCGGCGAGGCCGTCGCCGTTCGCCCGGATGGCCGGGCCAACCCCAACCAGTTGGTGATCGGCCCCAAAACCGTGGGCGACCTGGCCGCCCTGCGCGAGCACTTGGTCTCCACCCACGAGGCCCACTTTGGGCGAAGCGATGATCTGCTGGTGGGCTTGCAGCTCACCCACTCCGGCCGCTTTGCCCGGCCTGTGGACAAAAAGCGGATGGCGCCCCAAATCCTCTATCACCATCCGCTTCTGGACGCGCGTTTTGGCTTGGACCCCTCCTACCCGCTGTTAACTGACGAGGCCATTGCCGCGCTGATCGAGGATTTTGTGGCCGCGGCGGCGCTGGCCCAGCAGGCCGGCTTCGATTTTGTGGACATCAAGCATTGCCACGGCTATCTGGGCCATGAGTTCTTGAGCGCCTTTGACCGCGAGGGGCGCTACGGGGGGAGCTTTGAGAATCGCACCCGCTTTCTGCGTGAGATCACGGCAGGCATTCGCGCTGCTGCGCCGGGACTCGATATTGGCGTGCGGTTGAGCGCCTTCGACTTTGTGCCCTTCCAGCCCGCCCCCGACGAGGAGCGGGTGGGGGTGCCCTCGACCGAGGGCTGTTATCGCTACGCTTTTGGCGGCGATGGCACCGGCGTAGGGATTGACTTGACCGAGCCGCTGGCTTTCTTGGATGTGCTGGCGGCGCTGGACATCCGGCTGGTCTGTATCACGGGGGGCAGCCCCTACTACAACCCCCACATCCAGCGCCCGGCCCTGTTTCCGCCTTCGGACGGCTACCAGCCGCCGGAGGACCCGCTGGTCGGGGTGGCGCGCCAGCTTGGGGTGGCGGCCGCGCTCAAGACGGCGCGGCCACAGATGGTTCTGATCGGCAGCGGCTACTCTTACTTGCAGGACTGGCTGCCGAATGTCGCCCAAGCCGTTGTGCGGACGGGCGGCGCAGACTTTGTGGGCCTGGGCCGGATGATGCTGGCCTATCCGGAGTTGCCCGCCGATGTGCTGGCCGGGCGCCCGCTCGCCCGCAAGCGGCTCTGCCGGACATTCAGCGACTGCACCACCGGCCCGCGCAACGGGCTGATCTCCGGCTGCTATCCGCTGGACCCGTTCTATAAGGCGCGGCCGGAGCATGAGCAGTTGGCGGCCATCAAGAAGGCCTTGGGCGCGACATCGTAGCGGGGGTGCGGTGAGTATCCGTAGCGACCTTTGTCGCGATCTTGGCAGCAATGTTTGCAGCAACGTGTGCGGCAGTAAATTGTTTGGACGAGTGCAGCATGGCGCAGTTGCCGAAATCGTTTGAGCGCCGACCCAGCGTTTTACTCAGCGTAGTCTGTTATCTGCTCTGGTTTGTATTGTCGGGGGCGATACTCTGGTTGGTCTTTCAAGTGCGCGGCTTGCTGGTGGCCGGGATGATGTGGCTGCGCTTTAACCCGTGGGCCGTGCGGGCCTTCGACCGCTGGGGGATCTTCCTGTTGGGCATGATCGCCCTCGTGGCGATTTTCTGGCTGGAGGGCTATCTGCGCAGCGGCGTCGAGCAGGGACGCTTTTGGCCGCGGGCCGGTTGGTTTGTGCTGATCTTCGGCGCGGTCGCGGCGTTGGCCTTGGCCGGCGAGTGGCTGATTTGAGACACATGCGTGCCCTGCTCGCTCAACTGTAGGCGCGACAGGATGTCACCCTCGTGCGCTAGGATAGCGCACCTACGATGCCGCCAGGGCGCCAACCATCGCGTAGGTGCGGTATCCTACCGCACAGCCAGAGCGTGCGCTAGGATAGCGCACCTACGAATCGAAGTGAGACGATCGCGAATCGTACCGTAGATTGAGACTTTGGATTGAGGAGGAGCACGTTGAGCGAACAATTGACCCCGCCGAGCAGCTCACCGGAGACCGGTCGGACTGTAGCGACCGGAACAGCGCCGGTGGCCGCGCCGGCGCCGGCCAATGGCAAGACCAAACCCCCGTTACTGGAGGTCAACGCGCTGCGCAAGTACTTTCCGATCCGCCGCGGCTTCTTTGTCCGGGTCGTCGGCCATGTCAAAGCCGTGGACGGGGTGAGCTTTGCGGTGCATCCTGGCGAGACTCTGGGGTTGGTAGGCGAGAGCGGCTGCGGCAAGACCACGACCGGGCGCGTGATCCTGCGCGCCATTGACCCGACATCGGGAGAGGTCTGGTTCCGCGACCAGGACATGGGGCGGGTCAACGTCGCCACACTCGACAACACTCAGTTGAAACAGTTGCGCCGCAACATGCAAATGGTCTTTCAAGACCCTTACTCCTCGCTCAACCCGCGCATGAACCTGCTGCAAAATGTGGGCGAGCCGTTGGTGGTGCATGGCATCGCCAAGGGCAAGGAGTTGGAAGATCGGGTGGCGGAACTGCTGCGGGTGGTGGGCCTGCGCCCGGAGTACATGAACCGCTATCCCCATGCCTTCAGCGGCGGCCAGCGCCAGCGCATCGGCATCGCCCGCGCGCTGGCGCTCAACCCTCAGCTCATCGTGCTGGACGAGCCGGTCTCGGCGCTGGATGTATCGGTGCAGGCGCAAATCCTCAATCTGTTGCAGGACCTGCAAGCCCAGTTCGGGCTGACCTACCTCTTTATCGCCCATGACTTAAGCGTGGTGGAGCATATCAGCGACCGGGTGGCCGTGATGTATGTCGGCCAGTTGGTCGAGAGCGCGACGACCCGCGAGCTATTCCTCAACCCGCTCCACCCCTATACCGAGGCGCTGCTCTCTGCCGTGCCCAAGCCGGACCCGCGACAGCGCCAGGAGCCGATTGTGTTGCCGGGCGATGTGGCCGACCCGGCCAACCCCCCCTCCGGCTGTTACTTCCACCCGCGTTGCCGCTATAACGACGGCAGCCGCTGTGCCAAGGAGACGCCGGAGCTGCGTGAGATTATGCCCGGACACTTTGCCCGCTGTCACTATGCCGGCGAGCTTTCCCTGAAGGGTGTCGCCAGTCTGTAGGGCCATACCCGCAGGGCGCCCAGGAGGAACCGATGAAGGTGATGCTCTTTTTCCCGCCAAACTGGACGCCGGCCATGCCCCACTTGGCGCTGCCCACCCTGACCGCTTACCTGCGCGGGCATGGGGTGGAGGTGGTGCAGCGCGATCTGAACGCCGAGGTCTTTGACCATATCCTGACCCGTGACTATCTGCGCAAGACGCTGGCGCAGCTACGCGATGCGGCTCGCTCGCCACAGGGGTTGCGGCGTCTACCTCCCGACCGGCTCCAGTGGGCCTTGCGCGAGGGGCCGCGCTTGGCCGCCGAGGTGGGCCAGGCGGTGCAGGTGATGCGCAGCGTCGCCTATTACGATGGCCCCTTGGGGCTGCGCGCCTTCCAGACGGTGGCGGCGTGCCTGGAGTTGGCTTCATTGCCCTACTATCCGGCGTCGCTCCACTTGCAGAGTTATGCGCCGGCCTATGCGGTGGACAGCAGCCGCGCGCTGTTGCATGGTGTGCAGGATGAGCGCACCAATATGTTCCTCTCCATCTACCGAGAGAGCGTGATGGAGGACATCCGCCGGGAGCAGCCGGATGTGGTCGGCATCTCGATCCCATCTATGCCGCAGATGCTGCCGGGGATGACCCTGGCCTATTTGGTCAAGCGCAGCGGCTTGCATTGCCATGTGACCGTGGGCGGCCCTCATATCAGTATGTTGCGCGAGCAGATCGCCAAGACGCCCGCGCTCTTCCGGTTGATTGACAGCGCCGTGATCTTTGACGGCGAGGCGGCGCTGCTGGGCCTGACCGAGGCGCTCGCCGGCGCCCGCCCTTGGGCGACGGTGCCCAATTTGATCTGGCGTGAGGGCGACGCGATCCATGTCAATGCCCGCCAGGAGCCGGAAAAGATCGCCAACCTCCCGATGCCCGACTTCGAGGGGCTGCCGCTCGACCGCTATCTGGCGCCGGAGCTGGCGCTGCCCCTGCTGACGGCGCGGGGCTGTTACTTTGGCAAGTGCGCCTTCTGTAATACGGGCTATGGAGAGCGGGACGGCTTTAGCCAGCTACGCGCCGAGCACCTGGCCGGGCAGATGCTTGCGCTGCAAGCGCGCTATGGCGTGCGCCGCATTTTCTTCTCCGACGAGGCCATTACACCGCGCAATTTGCGCGACCTGTCGGCCCGGCTGGCCGAGCTGGGCGCGCCCGTGCAATGGGGAGGCTGCGCCCGCTTCGAGAAAGTGGTGAGCCGCGACCTGTTGGAGGCGATGGTCGCCGGCGGCTGCCGGATGGTCCTCTTTGGGCTGGAGAGCGCCTCTACGCCCATCATTCAAGCGATGGTCAAGGGGACCGAGCTGGAGCACATGAGCCGCATCCTGCGCGAGAGCGCCGAGGCAGGCCTCTGGAACCATACCTTTTTCTTCTTTGGCTTTCCCGGCGAGACGATTGCCGACGCCCAGGAGACGGTCAACTTTCTCTATGCCCACCAGAACTATATTCATTCGGCGGGCCTTGGTGTCTTCCTCTTGGAGCGCTACTCCCCGGCCCACCGCTTTCCTGAGTTGTACGGCGTCAAGCGCATCATTGAGGACCCGGAGAAGGATTTGGCGATTTACTTTGAGTATGAGGTGGAACGAGGCATGGACGGGCAGATGGCCGAGCGAGTGGAGCGCCATTTTGTCAATGCCTTGCCGGTCAAACCCTATCCCCAATATTACGTGAGCGACGTCTTCCGTTTTCTCTACGCCTGCCATCTATATGACCGGGGGATACCCCACCCGCCGTGGCTGGCAGCCGAGGCAGCGGTGACGCAATAGTTCTGCACCACTCTGGTAGGGTGCATTCAGAATGGTGCATTCAGAGAGGAGGCCGCCCCGCATTGAATTGAGCATCCAGTTGCCTGAAGCCCTTCATTGACGATGGTCCTGTTCCCCAAGTAGTGCACAACGAAGTACGCAAAGGAGGCTGTAGAATGGAGAAGAGGGAGATTTCCCGGCGGGAGTTCATGCGGCTGTCGGCGGTTGCAACGGCAGGCGCGGTGATGGTCGCCTGCGGCGGCCAGGCTGCGCCGCCAGCCGAAGCGCCGGCTGAGGCGCCAGCCGCAGAGGCTCCGGCCGCGGCTGCGACGCCGGCTGCTGCTCCCACGACGTACCGCGAGGCGCCCATGCTGGCCGAGCTGGTGGCTGCGGGCGAACTGCCGCCGGTGGATGAGCGGCTCCCCGCGAATCCGTTGGTGCTGCCGGTGGCGGAGAGCATCGGCAATTACGGCGGCACCATGCGCCGCTCGTTCCGCGGGCTATCGGACGGGTGGGGTCCCACCAAGGTCATTGACCGTGGCATCGCCTGGTATGACAAGGACCTCAACATGCAGCCGCGCATCGCCGAGTCCTGGGAGCTGAATGACGATGCGACTGAGTGGACCTTCCATCTGCGCGAGGGGATGAAGTGGTCGGACGGCCATCCCTTCACCACCGCCGACATCCAGTGGTGGTATGAGCATGAGTTCATGAACCCGGAGCTGAACCCGGCTGGCGGCGGCCTCGGCAGCGGCCAATGGGCGAGCGGCCCGGAGAACACGCCCATGCAGATCGAGGTGGTGGACGATTACACCATCAAGCTCAAGTTCGCCCACCCCAAACCGCTGTTGCTCTACTCAATGGGCCGCCTCAGCTCATCGGGGCCGAACCGTGAGATGAGCAACTTCTACGCCCCCGGCCACTATATGGCACAGTTCCACAAGGACCTGACCGACGACCCGGCCGGGCTGGAAGCGATGGTGGCGGAATCCGGCCAAAACAGTTGGGATCAGTTCTACGCCAGCAAAAGCACCTGGTTCCTAAATCCGGAGAAGCCGTGGGTTGGCCCGTGGATCCCCACCAACACGCTGACCGAAGAGCTGTTCATCATGGAGCGCAACCCCTATTTCTTGGCGGTAGACCCGGAGGGAAACCAGTTGCCCTATCTTGACCGGGTGACGCACCGGCTCTTCGACGAGGCCGACGTGTTTGACCTCTGGGTCATCAACGGCGAGATTGACTTCCAGGCGCGCCATGTGCAGATCGGCAACTTCACCCTCTATAAGGAGAACGAGGCCAACGGCGATTACCAGGTGTTGGTGGGCGTCGCCTCCGGCCATCTTGCGCTCCAGTTGAACCACACCACCAAGAACGAGCGGCTGCGCAGCTTCTTCCAGAACCGAGATGTGCGCATTGCGCTTTCGCTGGCGGTGGATCGCGAGGCGATCAACGAGTTGATCTATGATGGGCTGCTGACGCCGCGCCAGTACAGCCCGTTGCCTATGTCGCCCCAGTACTACGAAAAGCTCAGTAACGCCTACATCGAGTATGACCCCGACCAGGCGAATGCATTGCTGGACGGGGCCGGCTACACCGAGCGGGACGCCGAGGGCTTCCGGCTGTGGAATGACGGCAGCGGCGAGACCATCAGCTTCACCATCGAGGGGACAGCCGATGTAGGCTCGCCCGACGAAGACGCGGTGCAGCAGGTGATCCGCTATTTTGCGGACGTGGGCGTGAAGGCGACCTACCGCTATTTCGAGCGCACACTCTACACCGAGCATTACCAGGCCAACGAGATCGAGGCCGCCTGGTGGGGCGGCGACCGCACGGTCGTGCCGCTAGCTGCGCCGATTATCTGGCTCGGCACCCAGCCGGACCGGCCCTGGGCGGTGGCTTGGGGTTACTGGCGCAATGAGCCGGACAATCCGGTCGCCGAGGAACCGCCGGCGGATCACTGGATCCGGGAGATCTGGGCCTTGTGGGACCAAATCTCCGTCGAACCCGACCCCCAGCGGCAGACAGAGCTGTTCCACCAGATTCTCGATATCTGGGCGGAGGAGCTGCCCATGATCGGGTATTTGGGAGAGATGCCGGCTTTGATCATTGTCAAGAATGGCTTCCGAAACTATGTGGCCGGTATGCCGCTTGATGATGTTACGGGCGACGAGCATCTGCTGAATACGGAGACCTACTTCTGGGAGAACCCAGAGGAGCACGCTTAGGCGGTTGTTGTGCAGGCGGGCCGAGAGCAGTC
>DATLZJ010000558.1:0-4253 GCA_035574055.1 Caldilineaceae bacterium | reverse complement strand
CCAATCGCGCAGGATGCGCTCTGTCTCCTCGGCGTGCTCCGTCTCATCGCGCACCATATCCTCAAGCTGGACCGCCAATCCCTTGTCGCCGAAAGCATTTGCCTCCTCGGCCCGGATCTTATACCCCTCAACTGCCTTTCGCTCGGCGTGCAACACAGCCTGGAGCATCTCCTTGTTGCTGTTGGCAGCGGGCACTGAGGCCGCCTGTGTCGTGGGGTTTCCGCCCAGGGCGACGATCTTGTTGGCGAGAAACTGGGCATGCATCTGCTCGTCCGGCACTTCCTTCAAAAAGAATGCGGACAGTTGAGGGCGGTAAGGGCCGGTGACCTTGGCGGCATAGGTAATATATTGGATAATCGCCGCCAGCTCACTCGCCAGGTCCGCGTTCAGGTGATCAATTAAGGTTTGCTTGTCCATTTCCTGTATCCTTTCCTAGAGGTTCGTGTGATAGAGGTTTATAAATGGATTCAAGGGCGCCGTTTGTGGCTAAACATATACATAAAGAATACAGGCAAATGGGGAGGAAATCTGTAGGGGAGATCGTCAGAATATCAGCGTTCGCGCCGGAGCGCCCACGCGATGGCCTCGGCGCGTGAGCCGACGCCGAGCTTGTCATAGATATTGGAGAGATGGAAGCGGACGGTCCGCTCACTTACTGACAGCTCATGGGCGATGCGGGTATTGGTCCACCCTTTGGCAAGCATCCGGAGGACCTCCTCCTCACGGTCGGTCAGCTCCTGGCCGCCGCTGGTGGTCTCCTTGCGCGCCATGGCCGCGATCTGGGCAGCCGCGCGCCGGCTAAACCAGCCCTCCTCGCCGCGCGCCACCCCGCGCACCGCCTCGACAATGGTGCCCAGCGCCTCTTCCTTGGTCAGGTAACCGGCGGCGCCGTTGGAGATCAGGCTGGAGATGTACTCGTCGTCGTCGTAGGCGCTGAGGACCAGAATCCGCACAGCAGAGCCGGCGCTTTGCAGCTCGCGCGCCACATCCACCCCCGATTTGCCCGGCATCTCCATATCCAGCAACAACACATCCGGGTGCAGCCGGTTGACCAAGCCCACGACATCGTCGCCGCGATCGGTCTCGCCGACGACGACGATATCCGGCGCCTGCTCCAGCAGCATCTTGATGCCTGACCGAATAATTGGGTGATCATCTACCAACAGCACACGGATCTCGCTCATGATGCCCCTATCCCTGCGGTTGGATGACGACCGCAGCAGGCTCGCCGTGAGAGTCTCGTGGGCGAGGGGCGCGCACCAGCAGTAAAGTGCCGCTGCCGGGGGCGGAATCCACCACGAGCTGGCCGCCAATGGATTCGGCCCGCTCCATTGCGCCCAAAAGGCCAAAGTGCCCGTCGCGCGCAAAATCCAACCAACTGGCCGGCACGCGGAAGCCTCGGCCATCGTCCACTACTCTCAGCAACAACTGTTGGTCGGTCATACGAAAGTGAACCTGCACATGAGTCGCGTCGGCGTGGCGCGCCACGTTGGACAGCGCCGTCTGGAAGATGCGGAAAAGCGCCAGGCGCACCCGCGTGGGCAGCTCCTGGTTATCAGCATCCAGCTCCAGCTCGACGGCGATATGGGGATACTGCTCCTGGAACGCCTGCACATGGGCGCGGATGGCCTTCTCTAACCCGAAGGGCGCCAGGGCCGGCGGGCGAAGCTGGCCGCACAGCACGCGCAGGGTATTGATCACCGTTTGCAGCCCTTCTTGCACCATATTCAGTTGCGCCTGCGCCTCTTCGCTGTGGACCATGTTGGCGAGCACCCCCAGGTGAAAGCGCGCGCCGATCAGGTCTTGCAGCGGGCCATCATGCAGCTCTTGCGCCAGGTGCAGCCGTTCGATCTCCGACCGCTCGGCCAGGCGCATCCGCGTCTCGGCCAGCTCGGCCAAGACCCGCCGCTGCTGAATGGCATAGCGGATCGCCCGTTCCAGGGTCTGCGCGTCCAGCGTGCCCTTGACCAGGTAATCGGCCGCGCCGACCCGCATGGCCTGCAAATCTACCTCGTGGTCGCCCTGGCCGGTCAACAGGATGATCGGCGCCTTACACCCCTTCTCGATGGCCGCCTGCAACAGGTCCAGGCCGCTGTGGGGGCCTAGCCGGTAGTCCAGCAGATAGACATCGTAGGAATCGCCGAGCATGGCCTCCAGCGCACGGTCAAACTCACTCTCCCAGTGCAGCTCCGGCGCCGACCACCGGAACTCACGCACCAGCGCTTGAGTGAGGATATAATCGTCCTCATCATCCTCGACCAGAAGAATGCGCAGCGGTCGTCGTGCTTCCTCAACTGCCGCTCGCTCTGCCATCCGGTCAGCCCGCTCTTGCAGGGTCCGGTCTTGTCGCCTACGCTCTTCGCTTCTCTGCTCTTCAATGCTCTGCTCTTCAATTCTGCGGTCAGGCATCATTCGGCTCAGGTCTCAAGCTCATCATCCGGGGGCAGCTCGACGATCTCGAACCAATATTGGCCCAAGGTCTGCATGATCTTGACCAGCCCCTCAAAGGTAACCGGTTTTACAATGAAGGAGCTGACGCCCAGGTCATAGCTGCGCAGGATGTCTTCCTCGGCCTTCGAGGTGGTCAGGACGACGACGGGGATACGGCGCAGCGTTGGGTCGGCCTTGATCTCGTACAGCGCCTCGCGGCCGTCCTTGCGCGGCATATTCAAGTCCAACAGGATGATGCCGGGCCGGGGCGGCGCCAGCTCGGCATAGCGCCCCTCGTGGCGCAGGTACTGCAACAGCTCCTCGCCGTCCTCGACAAAATGAATCTCATTGACAAGCCGGCTCTCGCTCAACGCCTCGCGGGCGAGGTAGCGATCATCCGGGTCGTCTTCAGCCATCAGAATGGTAATCGGTCTCGCTTGCATCTTGGTTCCGTCTAGATGGGCTGTGTCTTGGGCAAGGTCACCAGAAACTTGGCGCCCTGCTCGGCTTGGCTGGTCGCCATAATGACGCCGTGGTGGCGTTCAACGATCTTGCGGCAGATCGCCAGCCCCATGCCGGTGCCGGAATATTCGCTGCTCCGCCCATGGAGCCGCTGGAACGGTTGAAAAATCCGGTCGGCATACTTGTTATCAAAGCCGATGCCGTTGTCCTCTACGACAATCGTATACCGGTCGGTGTAATGATCGGCAGCTTGCTCGAGCGAAGCAGGCTCAAGAGAGCCATGCTCAATCGCAGCACGGTCGCTGGCATCTACTCCGCCGTCCGGCTCTCCGGCTTCGGCGGCGCTATCCCCATTGGCGCTATCCCCATTGGATAGGGTATAGATTCGTACCCGCGGGGCCACCCCCGCCCGGTGAAACTTGAGGGCATTGCCGATCAGATTTTGAAAGAGCTGGCGCATCTGGAGCGGGTCGGCCTCAATCACCGGCAACGGCCCGATCTCCAGATGACCGTCGCTCTCCTCCAGCCGGGTCTCCAGGTCCAATGCCACATCGTTGACCACCTCGTTGAGGTCCACCTCGACAAAGGGCTGGCCGCGGGTGGTGACGCGCGAAAGGGTCAGCAAATCCTCGATCAACACTTGCATCCGGCGGGCCGCATGTTGAACGCGCTGGAGATAGTCGTGGCCGGTCTCGTCCAATACGCTGCCGAATTTGAGCGACAGCCGGTCGCTGAAGGCGATGATCTTGCGCAACGGCTCCTGCAAATCATGGGAGGCAATATAGGCGAAGTCTTGCAGCTCCCGGTTGCTGGCCTCCAAGCGCGTGGCAATGGCGCGAAGCTGCTCCTCCGTGCGGTGGCGCTCGGTGACATCCTGGCCGGTGCCCCACAACCGGACTGCTTGGCCGGCGCTATTGCCCACCACATTACCCAAAATATACAAGTGAATCGGCTCCGCCGCTGGACGGATGATCTCGATTTCCAGATCAAATGGAGTTAATGATTCGGCAGCGTTGCGCAATGCGTCTCGCAGCCGCGCACGGTCGCTAGCCGCTACGAGCTTCACCATGTCGGCCAGCGCCAGCGTGTTGGGTTGAGGCGACAGCCCCAAGATGGTGGACAGCTCTGTCGAAAGCGTTATGTGACCGCTCCGAGGCTCCAGCTCCCAATAGCCCATGCGGGCCAGCCGTTGCGCATCGGCCAGGCGCAGCTCGCTGGTGCGGAGCTGGGTTTCGGCCTGGCGGCGCTCCTCGATCTGGCGCT
Source organism: Caldilineaceae bacterium (assembly GCA_035574055.1). Lineage (GTDB taxonomy): Bacteria > Chloroflexota > Anaerolineae > Caldilineales > Caldilineaceae > QEUY01. The sequence continues at coordinate 98 of DATLZJ010000558.1, read as the reverse complement.
CCAGCTCCCGGTTGGTGATCTCCAGCGCCTCGGCGGTCGCCTCAGCCTGATGGACCAGCTCGGCCATGCTATGGACCAAACCGGCGAAGACCAGTCCA
>DATLZJ010000557.1:0-3183 GCA_035574055.1 Caldilineaceae bacterium | reverse complement strand
TCACGCAACTGGGTCAGCGACAACCAGAGCAGCGCCAGCACCCCGACCCCTGCCAGCATGACACCCGCCACCATGAGCGTCACGGCCAGCCAGGTGGGAATCCCCCGGCCCAACAGCCATTGGTAGGGTGGGTAAAGCAGGATGGCGAGAAAGAGGGCCAGGAGCAGGGGGCTAAGGAAGGGCGAGGCAGCGCGCAGACCGGCTACAATCACTACCAGACTGGCGCCGGTAAAGAGCACTCTAAAGATGGACGTTTGGGTGAAGGCTTGCATGGAGCGCAACGACTCGAACGAGACCCTTGAGGGTCATGGGCTTAGGAGCGTCCAAGAGATAAAACTTGGGAGGTGCGTGCATCGGTTGAAGCACCCGGTTTAGCGATCAAGGGTGAATCAGGGGAACGAGGATAGACGATTCCAGGAGATTATAGCATATCCGGAGAGCGAGATCGGGAACTTACCTCGTCCGAACGGTGTAGAGAGTATGCGATCGGCAATGTAGCGCCCAGTTCGGAAGGAGGAAAGCTCATGCGCTGGCTGATCTTGCTAGGGAGTGCTCTGATGCTCGTCGCTCTGGCAAGCTGTGCGAATGTGATGGTGATGCCTGCCCCTGTCCAGGTTGAGCCGGGCGTACCGGCGTCGTCGCCGCTGGCCGAGGCTGTTCTGGTGCAGCAGTGTAGGGCCGAGAACTGTACGCTCTACCCGGTGGCGCTCCAGGCCGGCCAGCCGCTGGCCGGCCTGGAGCCGCTTGACCTCAAGCGTTATTCGCTACAGGCCTTTAGCCCTGACGGGCGGACGCTGGCGGTAGTCTCCTATCACGACAACACGACCCTGAGCGACGGCCAACTGAGCCTGGTCAATTTGCAGCAGTGGCAGCCGGTCACGACGACCTTGACATTCGACCATCTTGGCTGGCTGCTATTTAGCCCGGATGGGGCGATGTTGCTGGCGGGCAGCTTTGACCAACAGTTCAATCCAACGTCTGTCACCTTTACTCTGGTTCAGATCGCCCGGCAGCAGATCGTGGCTCAAGCCACGGTTCCCTTCCTGCCGCGCTTAGTGCGCTTCACTCCCGATGGCCGCGGGGTGATGGTCTACGGCATAGACTCCTGGCAGTATGGCGCGGTCAGCGATGCCCGGCCTCATGTGGCGCTGCTCGATGCGGCTGACTTGAGCCTGACATGGCAGACGACGCTGGCGGAGGTGCGCGACGGTATGTATTTGCTCGCCCCCGCTGATCACCCTGAGGAAGATACGATCAGTTGGAGTCCGGCGGTGGTCGCCGCCCCGGACCGGCCTGCGCTCTACCTTGTCCATGCCGATGAGGATCGGCTGACGGTGGTCGAGTTTGACCGGCGGCGGGTCGCGACCGTTGCCGTTGCCCCGCGGTTGAGCTGGGTGGAGCGGCTCCTGATGCTGACGGCGCGCCCGGCTTATGCGAAGGTGCTCAACGGCACAAGCAAGCAGGCAGTGGTCTCACCCGACGGTCGTTATCTTTATGTCGTGGGGACGACCTACGACTATCATGAGCAGGAGCAGACGCTCACCCCCTTGGGTCTCCAGGTGGTTGAGAGCGCCACTGGCGCCGAGGTCGCCCAACTGCTCTCAGCGGCTGAGTCGGTGGCGCTTGCGCCCGATGGCGAGCGACTTTACTTGCACGGATGGCATCGCGACCCCAGCAAACCCTATGCCGCCGCCTGGACTGAAGTGGTCACAACCGATCATCTAGAGGTGATCGGTCGCATCGAGGGCTACCATCTGACGCCCAGCCGCCGGCTGGATGGGCAGCCGGTCCTGTTGGCGAGCGGTGTGCAACAGAACGGCCAGACCGGCTTTGGCATTGTTGACCCGGTTACGCTGGAGATGGTCCATACCTGGGCCGGCGATGGTGGCGGCTGGTGGGTGTTGCCGGAAGGGATGCGCTAATCGCTACAAGTGGGGTGCGCCTTCTCGGTGTACCCTCTCAGCGCACCAGTTCCCAGGCTAAGTGCTGGATCTCCGGCAAGATTAATTTCTCCATCGCCAGTCGCACGGCATTGGGCGAGCCGGGGGTGCTGAAGACGACCTTGCCGCGGTAGACGCCCGCCGTGGCGCGGCTGAGCATGGCGGCCGCGCCCACCTCCTGATAGCTCAACATTCGGAATAGCTCGCCAAAGCCCGGCAGCGTCTTCTCAAGGGCCTGGCTGATCACGTCATAGGTGCGGTCGCGGCGGCTGATGCCTGTGCCGCCGTTGAAGATGATCAACCGCGCCTCCCCTTCGGCCAGCTCTACCAGCGTAGCCGCCACCTGGTCCGGCTCATCCGGGACAATGCGGTGGGCGATGATCCGGTGGCCTGCGGCTTCGGCCAGATCGCGGATGAGCTTGCCGCTCACATCGGTCTCCGGTGTACGGGTGTCGCTTACCGTAACGACGGCCAAAGGGATAGACCCCTGGCCGGCGGCCTGGCGACGGTGGTCAGGTGCGCCCATTAGTAGAAGTCCTCCGGGTTGAAGATCAGTCGTTCGTGGGTGCGAGGCAGTGCGCCCAGCTCGGTTGTAGACGTGATACAGGCGACTTGGTTGTAGAAGCGGCCATCGGCGGCGCGCACCCCGATGGTGACAGGCGGCGGCCCATCGCCAACCGGCGGCACGCGGCCATAGTTCAGCTCCACTCGCCCATTGGCCTGGAGCACAATCTGAAAGCTGACCCGATAGGGTGAGTTGGCGGCAGGCGCGGCGGGGATGTCGGCGTACTCCACCACAAAGCGGCCTGTGGTGGTTTGGAAGGTGGAGATGGTTCCCTGGCCCGTGCCGGGGTCAAGATCGGCCCACCAACCATAGAGACCTACCGCCGGTCGCACCAGGTTGGGCAAACACTGATTGGGCAGGCTGGAGACGCCGGTGGTCGCCGGCAGCGTCACAAAGCCGTCGGCGAAGAGGCGCCCAGTGGTGAGCGTCTGGCCCTTGAGGGTGAGGGTGAAGGGCAGGGTAATCCCCACGCTGGCGCTGCCGGAAAGCCGGTGAACCGTGCGCCCTGCCGGGCCAGGGTACTCCCATGCCGAGAACGCGCCCGTCGAGACGATCGGCAGATAGAGGGGCAGGCGCGCCGCCGCCGGCGGCGTGATATTCACCTGAACGTCGAGCGGCAGGATCACCCGGCTGCCGTCGGCGCGCGTGCCGGTGATGCGGAAACTGCCCGTGTGGGAA
>DATLZJ010000556.1:0-8338 GCA_035574055.1 Caldilineaceae bacterium | reverse complement strand
GGCGCGCCACATCTTTTTGGGTAACTCGTGCGACAGCCGGTTGGGAGCGCATAGCCTGCCTGAGCTACGAATGTACTGGGGCCGAATAGAAACGCAGTCAGGGTGAAATAAGAGCAGTGCGCCTACGCATTGTCTATACGTATCGACAGCGTATTGCTAGCATAACACAGTGCCCATCGGCCGTCAATCACCGTTTTTTCCCGTGCTTTCGCCTGTGACACGCCCGCAAGCCATTTCATCAACCTCCTCTCAACCGGTAACAACCTGTGAGTTCGGGGGAACCGCCTCTGCAGTGGGCAAATAGGCGAGCACAATCTTTTCTTTAGGGATACCGCCCGCAATGAGGTCGTCCACGATGCCGTAACCGATGCCGTCATATTCGATGATGACTCGATCTTCTTCCAACGTCAGATAGGCAAGACTGCCCCGCACTCGCCGCCCACGGTCCCAACCGGTCTGCATCAACGCATAGCGGTCCCGCACCTCATCAAAGACGACATCAACCCGGATATCGCCATGAGAAGGGCGTAGGCTGGCGTAGCGCGAAAGAACCTCCTCTATGATCTGGCGATAGTAAGCTCTGGTATCCACTGTCGCACCTCCTCAACCTCTGTGTCAACGATCAGGAGCTGTAATGGCAGCGTGCTGATCACCAACTCTCCAATCGGCTCCTGAAAGATGCCGCTATAGACCTGATCCGTAATGGCTAGATATAGTGTTCGCTCCGGGTCAACTTCCCTCAATAGCAGTTTATACAATACATATTGTCCAATTGTGTGCTCAAGATCCGCAATCGGTGACCGGTTCCGAAACTCTTTCACCTCAACCGCAATCCGGCGATTGCTTCTTTGTGCGCCAATAAGATGACCTTCAGCTATGCTAGCCCCCAAATCGAGAAAGAGGAATCGTTCACCGAAAGAGATCACAAACGGGTCATCGGTGATTTCCCAGCCATCGCGGATAAGCGCTTGGCGTACAATGTGGTGAGTGGTATCGCGCTGGGGCACGCAACTCTCCGAAAGCATGTGTAAAGGGAGTAATTATGGTGCTGCATGTACATTGTATCACTGCAAGACAAGCCCCCGTACTGGGCGCTATCCTGTGCAACGCCGAGCGGCACAGCGAATTTTTCACTTTGCTTCTCCCGCACATCCGTGCTAGACTTTAGCCTATGCGCCAGCCCCGCCGGTCCCGTGTTGCTGAAGCCGACCCTGAGCCTGTCCCCCGCGCCGAACCGGTCGCAGCGGGTACAGGCGACAGTTCCGCGCCCGCCGGCCGCCCAAATGGGGATGCGCCCACCGCCGACGCCGAGCAACTGCGCGAGCTGGCCGAAACAGACCTGGCCCACTTCTTTGGCCCCACCGGCCCGTTAGCTCGTGCGCTGGAGGGCTACGAGCTGCGCCCCAGCCAGCTCGAAATGGCCCAGGCCGTCAAGCGCGCGCTGCTCAACCCATCGGTCGCCCTGATCGAAGCCCCCACCGGCACCGGCAAATCCATCGCCTATCTGCTCCCGGCCATCCTCAGCGGCAAGACCGTCGTCGTCGCCACGGCCAACAAGTCCCTGCAACACCAGCTTTTCACCAAGGATATCCCCTTTTTGCGGCGGGTGCTGGACAAGCCCATTCGCGCCGTAGTGGTCAAGGGCCGCAGCAACTTCATCTGTACCCTCAAATGGCAGCGGGAGCTGCAAGAGCAACGCTACATCTCGCTCTATGACCGGGAAGACAGCCAGGTTAAGCAGCTTCAGAAGTGGCTGGCCGAGACCGATACCGGCGATGTGGACGATCTGCCCTTTGTGCTCAATGCGGACCTGCGGCCCCGCATCGTCAGCTTTCCCGACGACTGTCTCCACGGCGATTGCCGCTTTGCCGACGACGCGTGCTGGGTCAACCGGATGCGCGACCAGGCCGCCGAGGCCCAGATTTTGGTGACCAACCATCACTTGCTGCTCAACGCGCTGGAGCTGGGCTTTGCCGGCGAGCGCATCCTGCCGCCCGCGTCGGTCTACATCATTGACGAGGCCCATCAACTGGAACAGACCGCCACCGCGGTCTATGAGACCAGCGTCACCGACTACACCGTCGAGCAGCTCCTCGCGCGCAGCGTCTATAAGGAGAATCTGGACGAGGCCGAGCTGGACGCGCTGCGCTTTCTCAACACCCTAGCCTTCCAAGAGATCGCCAACCTCAGCCGTGAGAACGCCTATCCCATCGAGGTCGAGCTGGAATCGCTCAAGAAGCTGGCGACGGGGCTGCGCGAGCTGGCGCAGCAGATGAAGCGGCTCAATCCCTTTGGCAACGTGAACGCCGGCAACATGGACGGCGGGCAGAATGGCGACCTGGGAGAACGGGAAGTGGGCGAAAGGGGGCGCAGCCAGCGGCGGCCCGGCGAAAATGAGGAGGACGCCGAGGCGCGGCGCATCTACGAGCTGGGCGTCGAGGCGTTGATGAGCGCCGCCGACAAGCTGCTGGCCGTCGCCACGCCGAGCCGCGATGGGAGCATCGTACGCTATGCGGTGCGGGTCTTCGACCGCCGTCATATCAGCCTGGAGGTCCACGCCGCGCCTATCAACGCCGCGGGGCTGTTGGCCCAATATCTCTTCCACCCCGAAGGCGACGACGGCCCCCTTGCGCGCACGGTGATCTGCACCAGCGCGACGCTGGCGACCGACGGCCACTTTGAGCACTTCAAGGCGCGCTGCGGCATCCAGGCGACGGGCGAAGAGCATGTGCTGCCGCCGGTCTTCGATTACCCGCGCCAGGCGCTGCTCTACCAGCCGCCGCTGCCCGCCTTTGATTTCCGCGCGCCCGCCGCCTATTACGACGCCGTGGCCGGGGAGATCGAGCGGCTATTGGAGGTCAGCCGCGGGCGCGCTCTCTGTCTCTTTACCAGTTGGAGCGGGCTGCAACTGGTGAGCGACCGGCTGCAAAACCCCTTGCGGACCGTGATCTGGCCCGTGCGCGCCCAGGGCGACGCGCCCCGCAATGCCCTGCTGGACTGGTTTCTGGCGACGCCCAACAGTGTGTTGTTGGCGACCCGCTCCTTCTGGGAAGGGGTGGACATCCCCGGCGACGATCTGAGCCTCGTGGTGATGGACAAACTGCCCTTCCCCACCCCCAACGACCCGTTGCACAGCGCGCGCATGAACGCGCTCAAGGAGGAGGGGCGTGACGATTTTGCCGAGTATATGACGCCGCTGATGACGCTGGCCCTTAAGCAGGGTTTTGGCCGGCTCATCCGCCGCGCCACCGACCGGGGAGTGGTCGCCATTCTGGACGAGCGGCTGACCAGCAAGGGCTATGGCCGGCGGGCGCGCCAGGACCTGCCGCCGGCCCGCTTCACGCGAGAGTTCAAGGAGGTTCACCGTTTCTTCCAGCTCGCGCTGGACTGCCCGGCGGAGTTCGCCTTGAATGTGTGGGCCGGCCAGGAGCGTGGGGCGGATGAGCCGGAGACAGTGCGCTGGCACTGGCAGCTCTTGCGGCTGCAAGATGGCCGGGCCGACAGCGGCGAAGGGGTGTTGGCCGGCGTATCGCCCGCCGAAGCCGAGCTGCACGCCATGCTCCAGGGCCTGGCAGACCTGCGCCGGCGCATTGAACGGGCAGGCCGCGCGCCAGGCGATTTTGGGGTGGAGGTGCGCTGTAGCCCGGAGACGGCGGCGTTGGCTGCAAATCCCCAGGCCGCCGAGTGGCGGGCAGCCCAGGCGCGCTGGCGAGGAGTCTGGCTGACGCCGGTGGCGCGCACGCTGCCTGCTGCCTGACCCTTGCCGCCTACGGCGCAATGCTTCACCGTCGTATCCCAGAGTTGGGGGCCGGAGGATAAGCCCTGTATAATCGGCGTTGATGTTCACAAACTCACCGGAAGCGCGTGCTTCCGGTAGGCGATGAGGCTCGCCAACTGTCCGGCTCGACCGGGCTGATGGCCTCTATAGAGCTTGCTTGTTCGTTGCACAAGTAGGCTGTATAGAGGCTTTTTTGTTGAGCGGAAAGAGAACAAGAGAGCATATGAACGGCGCACGAACATTGCCGGCAAAATCGGCGCTTCAGTTTGTCGTCCTGCTAGGGGTCGTAAGCCTTTTTGCAGATATGACCTATGAGGGCGCGCGCAGCATTACCGGACCCTATCTGGCCGTCTTAGGGGCGAGCGGAACCACTGTCGGGATCGTCGCCGGATTCGGCGAGCTGATCGGCTATGGGCTGCGCCTCATCTCCGGCTATCTGAGTGATCGGACGGGCCGGTATTGGACCATCACCATCGCCGGCTACATCATCAATCTGTTGGCGGTGCCCCTGTTGGCGCTGGCCGGCCAGTGGCCGATAGCTGCCGCGCTTATGATCGCCGAACGGGCCGGCAAGGCCATCCGCACCCCGGCGCGCGATGCCATGTTGTCTCACGCCACCCAAGAAATGGGTCGCGGCTGGGGGTTTGGCCTGCACGAAGCCATGGACCAGATCGGCGCGGTCCTCGGCCCGTTGATCGTCGCCCTGGTGCTCTATGCGCAGCAAGGGTATCGCACCGGATTTGCGGCGCTGGCGGCGCCGGCGGCGCTGGCGCTGGCTGCTTTGATCCTGGCCTGGCGGCTCTATCCGCACCCGCGCGACTTCGAGGTCGAAACGGTGACACTCGAGGGCAGGGGGCTTACCCGGCCCTTTTGGCTCTACCTGGCCGGCGCGGCGTTGATCGCTGCGGGCTACGCCGACTTCCCGTTGATTGCCTACCATTTTGAAAGAGCCTCGATCGCGACCGACAACTGGATCCCGATCTTCTACGCGCTGGCGATGGGCATCGACGCGCTGGCCGCGCTGCTCTTTGGCCGTCTGTTCGACCGCTTGGGGCTGGTGGTCTTGGCCGGCGTCGCCGGAATATCGGCGCTCTTTGCGCCCTTGGTCTTCCTGGGCAGTTTCTCGGCAGCATGGGTGGGGATGGCCTTGTGGGGGGTTGGGATGGGCGCGCAGGAGTCCATCCTCCGCGCCGCCGTGGCGACGATGGTTCCGGTGGATCGTCGAGGCGCGGCCTATGGAGTATTTAATGCCGCTTATGGGCTGTCCTGGTTTGTCGGCAGCCTGCTCATCGGTATTTTGTACGACCTTTCCATTCCAATGGTAGCGGCGTTTTCCGTCGCCATTCAGTTGCTGGCGATCCCGCTCTTGCTTCAGGTAAGGCGCAGCCGGCCCTAGCAGCCGCGGGCCGGCGATCATCCCCGTGGGTGGATGCATGGATATGATTAGGAGTCGTTAGAAGGATCGGATTTAGAAGGATCGGATATGGAGCGTTATCTTTGGATCGCCGCAGGCGCCGTGCTTGGGGCCAATGCTCGCTATCTGGTGGCCCAATGGGCGGCGGAGCGTCTGGGCGCTGCGTTTCCCTTCGGCACCCTGATCGTAAATCTGACCGGCAGCTTTGTGCTGGGCTTCGTGCTCTCCTTAACAACCGAGCGCTTCGCCGTTTCCCCAGCCATGCGTCTCTTTTTGGCCGTAGGCTTTCTCGGCTCTTATACTACCTTTTCCTCGTACACGGTGGAGAGTCTAGGCTTATTGCAGAATGGGGCGCCGGCGAGCGGGCTGCTCAACATCTTGGGCAACAACGTGGCCGGCCTCATCTGCGCGCTGTTGGGCGTCTATCTGGCTCGCCAGCTTGCATAGACGCCCAGGTAGACATGAGGGAACGACGATGCAAATTCAAGGCAAAGCATTGCGGGTATCCATCTATATCGGCGAGGCCGACGATTACAAGGGGCAAAGTCTCTATATGGCCTTGCTGGAATTTCTCAAGCGCGAAGGCGCTTCCGGCGCCACCGTGACACGCGGCTTGGCTGGCTTTGGCGCTCATAGCCGCATCCACACCGCGCGGATCGTGGACCTCTCGACCGACTTGCCCATCAAAGTCGAGTGGGTGGACGTTGCGGAGGCAGTTGACCGGCTGTTGCCCCAAGTCCGCAGCATGGTGAATGACGGCCTGATCACCCTAGAGGAAGTCGAGGTCGTCCAATATGCGCCGGGCCGCGCGCCCGACCCGCTCCAACAACCGGTGCATAACATCATGCGCACCGAGGTGGTCACGGTTACGCCGGAGACGCCCATCGCCGAAGCGGTGGCGCTGCTGTTGCAGCGCGGCTATCACAGCCTGCCGGTGGTCGAGCCATCGGGCAAGGTGGTGGGCATCCTGACCGAGGGCGATCTACTGCGCCACGCCGGTCTGGCCGTGCGGCTCGGCTTGCAGGGTGAGCTGCCGGCTGCCCAACTCCAGCGCCAGCTCGTCCAACTCCAGCAACAGGCTGGTTCGGTGGGCGACATCATGACCCGGCCCGTCCTCACCATCCAGGCCCAGGAGCCGGTGCGGCTCGCCGCCGAACGGATGGCGGCGCACGGTCTTAAACGTCTACCTGTCACCGATGCGTCAGGACGCCTGGTCGGGCTGGTGAGCCGGATTGATATTTTCCGCGCGCTGGAGTACCACCAGCGGGGCGAAGAGCGCGCATACGAGCCGCCGAACATCGGCGTGTCGGTGCGCGACCTCATGGTTACGGATGTCGCGACGGTCGGGCCGAACGCCCGGTTGGAGGAGATCATCCGGGCGCTGGAGGCCAGCCGCCGCCGGCGCGCCGTGGTGGTGGACGATCAGCGGCGCGTGCTGGGCATTATCACCGATGGCGACCTCCTTCGGCGCAGCCAGCACGCCCAGCATCCAAGCCTGCTCAACCGTCTGCGTAACCTTGTGACCGGCCAGCAGGAGGCGACCCCCATCCTGCCGGGCAGCCATGAAACGGCGGCGGACTTGATGACCCGGCCGGCGATCACCATCCGCACCGATACGCCGCTTGGCGATGCCTTGCAGTTGATGATCCAGCATCGCATCAAGCGCCTGCCGGTGGTGGATGAGGAGGGTCGGTTGGTGGGGTTGCTCGGCAGGTCTAGCCTGTTGCGTGGCTTGCTGGAGGGCGGCCCTCCACCGGCTTGAGCGCGCCGCGCTTAAGAAAGCGGCGCGCTCAAGGCGATAGGATTGTTGCCCCTCCGCCCCATTTACCGGTATCCTACTCTACACAGATTTGCACATAACAGACCGCCTTCTGGCCGGGAAAAGCCGCGCTGCGCCGGCTGTGCCCTGTAGCCTATGAACTGCCGCGTGGGAGAGGAATGTGTCATGCCAAACGCCACACGATTGGACGTCGCCAGCGTCCACCGAACCGCCAGCCAAATCCGGCAGCAAGTGGGCCGGGTGATTGTCGGCAAGGAGGAGGTCGTGGAACTGCTGCTCGTCGCCCTGTTGTGTGAAGGCCATGTCCTGCTGGAGGATGTGCCGGGCATCGGGAAGACGACCCTCGCCAAAACCTTTGCCCGTTCGCTCGGCTGCTCGTTCAGCCGCATCCAGTTTACGCCCGATTTGCTGCCTTCGGACATCACCGGCGTGAATGTCTTCAACCAGCGCGACCAGATATTTGAGTACCGCGCAGGGCCGGTGATGGCCCAGATTGTGCTGGCCGACGAGATCAACCGGGCCGGCCCGCGCACCCAATCGGCCCTGCTGGAGGCCATGGAGGAGCGTCAGGTCACGGTGGATGGCGTGACGCGGCCCCTACCCTACCCCTTTCTGGTGCTGGCGACCCAGAACCCGGTTGAGCTGGAGGGCACCTTTCCGCTGCCGGAGGCGCAAGTAGACCGCTTCTTGCTGCGGGTGGCGCTCGGCTACCCGGCCCGCGCCGAGGAGCGCCAAATCCTGCATCGCTTCCGCAGCGAGCACCCCTTGGAACATCTGGAGCCGGTGGTTTCCACCGAGGAAATCCGCGCCGCCAACCGGACCTGCCGCCAGGTCTATGTCCATCCCGCGGTCGAAGACTACCTGCTGGATCTGGTGCAAGCGTCGCGGGAAGCGCCGGACGTGGAGCTGGGCGTCAGCCCACGCGGGACGCTGGCGCTCTATCGCGCCAGCCAAGCCCTGGCCGCGCTCCACGGTCGCGATTATGTGCTGCCCGACGACATCAAGCGCCTGGCCGGGCCGGTCCTGGCCCACCGCTTGATGCTCGGCTCCGACGCCCGGCTGCATGGGCGGACGCCCGGCGAGGTCATCGCCGGCCTATTGGAACAGACCGCCGTGCCGGTGGAAGAGACCTGGCATGAGCGTGTGGCGGCCTGACAGCGCCGCACAAGACGGGTAAACCCATGAGCAAGTTTTGGTGGGCCTTCATCGTCGCGCTGGCGCTCATCAGCGTGCTGCTGCGCAACAACCTGCTCTTCTTGTTGAGCCTCTTCCTGCTCCTGATGGGCGGCGTCTCGCTGCTCTGGACCCACACCTGTCTGGCCGAAGTGAGCTACCGGCGGCGCTTTGGCAGCCGTCGCCTCTTCTA